>CAZMMV010000027.1:6027-19311 GCA_964567475.1 uncultured Tissierellaceae bacterium
TTATAATTACAAGAAATAGAATTGCATACTATGTGTATTAAATATGATTGTAATCTAATATTACTTGTTATAAAAGGGCAAAACATTCCTTAAAAATTAGCGAATATCTTGCCCTATTATCTTATACTTGTTATTTACTAACTATTAAAATGTTAATGTTCCATTTTTATCTTTAATTATTTGGAGTATATTTTCTTCTTTCCCATCTAATGCATTTATATAGATTATGAAATCCGAGCCATTATATTTTCCTTTAAATTCATAACATAGCTTTTCGTCTTTTCCCTTTGGAATAATTGCAAGGCGAACAGAATCTATATCAAAATCTACTTTTACATATTCTCTTGCTTCTTCTTTTGTTAGTTTTGCTGGCTCTATATCTCTCTCTTTATGATTCATATAATATGCAGATGCGTCAAATCCTATTATTTCTCCTGTATCTAAGGCTACTTTTACCTTTATTAAATCAGGATATAATGTTACATCCCCTTGAGTATTGGCAAAGTTGAATAATATTCCTCCATCATATTTCAAGGAATAATTTGACTCCATACTATCAAATCCCTTTTCCTTTAAATATTCTCCTGCCTTTTTCTCTGCTTGTTTTACAGATAACTTGTTACCAGAAATAGGTCTTGGATTTGCCATCCAAATTACCTTACCACCTTTTTTAGATATTCCTGTATAGACTGCTAGGTCTTTTTGTTGATCTTTTGGATATAGGTAAAATGTATGACATGGAATTTTTACTTTATCAAGGTCTTCTCCTTCTTCAAATTGTTCTATGTTAACTGCTTTATCTTTACCAAAGAATTTAATTGCTGTTTTTTCTGCTTCCTTACTAGATACTTTGTTTTTAGGAAGTCCTACTGGCTTTCTATTGACTATTTGATCTGCAAAGGGCCCATCATATATTAGCTCTGGACTTTTGCCCATTTCTTTATCCACATTTACTAAAGAAGTTTGAAATACTTGATTATCTCCTTCTATTATTTTATTTTCTTGTTGATTGATCATTGAATTAAATAAAAAACTAGAATCTGCTAAATTATCATGTAACTCATTTAATTCTTCATTAAATGCTTTTGTATTAGTTTCAAGTTGATTTAATGCTTGTTTTTGGTCTTCAGTTAAGTCCTTGCCATCTAAATGGCTTTGTATCAAATAACTACTATAATCTGCAGCCTGATTTAAAAACTTTTCTGTTTTGGCTGTATCTCCATGATTTATTGGCATTTGACCCAATTTATCCTGAGCAAGAAAAGATTCATTCATTATCTGAGATAATAAAACAACATTTTGTTCTTTAGATTTTGAGGCCATTGCCTTGGATAAATTGACTTGAACATTTTCTACATGTTTCTTTACATCAAAAAATAATCTTTGATAATGATTTTCTAAAGCTTGCTCATAGCCTGCTTTCATCTTATTTTGATTATATCCCCATATAAGTGATAAGACTAATATAAGACTTAATATACTTGGGGCTATTATATTTCTTTTCTTCATATTTACCTGCCTCTCTCTCTATATTCCAAACCAGTGTTTTCCTATCTTTAACATTACTTTTCTTGACCATATCCACTTTGATGTTGCTGTGGCTGGATTCCAATAATATAAGCATCCATAAGTAGGGTCCCATCCATTTAAGGAATCCCTTGCTGCTTTTATAGAATCCTTATCTGGTGTTAGATTTATTTGTCCATCAGCTACGGCTGTAAATGCCAATGGTTGATAAACTACTCCTGCAGCTGTGTTTGGAAAAGATGAGCTTTTTACTCTGTTTAATACAATTGCGCCTACTGCTACTTTTCCTACGTAAGGCTCTCCTCTAGCTTCTCCGTGGATTGTTCTAGCTAGTAGGTACTCATCTGTTTTCCTATTTACTCCTCCATTGGAGGCTGTTGTTGATCCAGTTGCCATGCCTAGGGCATTGGCTGTAGTCGGACCTACTACCCCATCTACTTTAAGTCCATGTTTTGTTTGAAATCTCCTGACTGCTCTATAGGTTCTAGCTCCATATATGCCATCTACTGTTCCGTCATAATATTTCCATCTTAGAAGTTTATCTTGAACCGTTCTCACATCTTGACCTTGTACTCCCCAGTAAAGTATTCTAGGGGCAAGATACTCACTAATTGTTGATGCTATCTTTTCAGAATTCCCACCCTCATAAAATAAGAAAACTGAAAGAAAAACCATGGAAAAAACAGTTGTTATTATAATAAATTTTTTCAATTATATTACTCCTTTCATGCTTTTCCTTATTTTTAGTTAAAACTAGAATTTTATACATGAAATTTATATAATTAATTAATAAATTATTTATTCTTCCACTTTCTTACTATATCTGCTGTTTTCCATTTCAATTTCAACTCAGATGTTTCTTCTATATCTTCATCTACATTAGAAGCTACTGAATGACTTATATCTACAAAGCACAAAGGTGGAAACATTACACACCACCAATTTTGTCCTTGACCTTGACCTATTGTGATTAGTAGTGTTTCGTAATCTCCTGCAGGAAGAACTAAATCTCCATACTTTCTAGTGGGAAAATTATCTTGTCCAAGACTTATGCCTACCTTATAATCTTCTCCTTCTGTTTTTATAACCTTTTCTGCGATTTCCTTCATCCTATTCATATTAGCCTTTATTATATGTCTGCTTTCATTTAAAGATTTCGTATCCTTAAACTTTGGCTCCATTTCATCAAGTATCTCATCCCTAACCTTAAGTTTAAGGGCTTGATCCTCTTCTTTATCACTATTGGCCCTTATATGAAATCTAATAAGCTTGTCTGCGTAATTTACATCTAAACTTTCTGCTATTATAGGGTGACCTATGTAAACAATACTAAGGATAAAAATAAATAATATTAAAATTAATTTCTTGTATTTCATTTGAACTACCCCCTTAGGAATAATTCTTGCCAAAATAAAGTATCTTATACATGAATAAGTAAGAATAAGTATCAAAAATGGTGCCTGGCACCATTTTTGATACTTATTCTTATTCTTAATCTTCTTAAGTGGCTAAAACTATTTGCTGCCTTTTATTGTGGTTAATCCTCTTCTTCTCACTACAGGGGTTACATTGACTTCTATCTCTAGGTCAGAAAAAATATTACTCCAATCATCTTTTACTTTTTCCCAAATCTTAGGATGAAATTTCAATATATATTCTCCTATCCCCAATACGTCTGCTTTATATTCTTTTTGTAGTTTTTTCACAGTTTTGTTTATATCCTCTTCCATCTGTTTTTTTAAGGCCTTCTCTACATCTGATATTAGTTTTTGTCTAGGTGTGTCTATATTTCCTTCCAATATATATTCCCTAAGTTTTCCTTCTGTTACTATATCTATTTGAATTTTAAAATCACCATCTTCTTTAATTAACTTCTTTTTCGCCTTTATTTCATAGGTATCATAGGATACGGATGTATCTTCAAAGGGTACTGCTATTAGCATCCTTACCTTTTCACCCACAACCAGTTCCAATGACCTATTTTCCCTTTCATCTAAATCTCCTATACATTCATAATCCTTAAATACACAAGCTCCATATAATTTTATATCCTCTTGTCCTATTTTAGCTTTGGGCATGAGACCTGCTCCGGTATAATCCATTCTTGCAATAAAATTACCTAGGGATTGGTCTGCATAATTAGCTGATTTGTCTCCATTTATAAACATACTTATAAGAGCTCCTTCTATTACTTCCTGTCTCTTTGCATTAACCTTATAATTTAGCAATTCCTCTGCAGTGCCTTCTACTACTACAAGTTTAACTTTCTTATTTATAACAAAGTCTCTGGTTATTCCGTCTAAGACTTCCCTTACTGACTTTTCATCTTTTGCTAATTCCCTACCCAATACTAAGGCTCGTAAATGTTTAAAATGAAACTCATAAGGTAATCTAGTGGACATTTCATCTGCTGCTTCAAATATAGATCGTCCCTTAGAGCTCACTATATAAGTCTTATCTTCCTGGGTAGCATTCTTACCTATGGCATTTATATTTGGATAAGATAGGGTAACTATATACTTATCTTCTCCGTTTTGACTTTCTTCATTTAAATCTACTCCTATGGAATAGGGAAATAATCTATTGTTTATTTCTACCATATCCCAACACCCTACTGAAAAAAGAGCTATTAAGATTATTATTATTAATAGGCCTATTCTTTTGATTTTTTTCCCCTCCTAATTTTATAATATCCTAGAATATAAGTAAGTATTGGCAAGACTATTAAAATTATAATTTCCATATAACTTGTAAATCTCCCCAATACTTCTTCTAGTTGAAACATATTCTTTGGTGCTATAGAAGCCATGTATATAAAAGGAGCCAAGGGTATTATAAACAAATCATGATTCTTAGTATTAAATAGACCTGAAACAACTCTTCCACTTATGTAATATTGAGTTGCTACTGTGCAAAAAACTATTAACACCCATATGCCCATTACAAATAAATCTAGGTTTTCAATAAAGTATCCTGGCAAATCTATTTCCTTTACTATTGAAATCACAGCAAAAGTTTGTCTTTTTAAGCTGTATACTCCAAACTGAGATATAGATATTATAAATAGTAAAATATATATAGCTATTACTATTCCAAACCCTGACAAACTGGCCCTTAAGGTTTTTTCTTTCTCTTCTGCATAGGGTATGACAAACAATAGTATTTCAAAGCCTGTAAAGCTATAAAGGCTTGTCATTACAGCATTAGGCATATCCTTAATATTACTTTGAAAGGCCGGTAACATATTAGTAAAATCTAATCCTTTAAAAGATAAAATAAATAATACTATTACATAAGTTAATATAAGAGGATATATATGATATGTAGCTCTACCTATTACTTCTATATTACATCTAGCTATGTATGAAGTACAAAGTATAAAGCTTATAATAATAACTTCTGTGGGAGTATTCTCCAGTAAAAAGGCCTTAGTAAGCTCGCCTAAATGCCTAATTCCAAATCCCATAGCAGCTATAAGATATATCAAAATCATTACAAGGAGAATGTTAACTATAGTCTCACCAAAAACTTCTTTTGTTATTTCTGAAATATCCTTATCTGGATATAATTCAAATATTTTATTAATGGCTATAATTACAGGGATTAATAATAATCCACCCAATAAGATTGCTATCCAGCCATCATTTTCTATTATTTGAACTAATCTTTGAGGCAGAGAAACTATACCTATCCCAACGGTTGTGGCTACAACTAGGCCTCTAATCTGCTTAGTTGATATTTGTTTATTTTTTTTCATCTCTCCAAGACCTCCTCATTCTTATCTTATTTCTTGGCTTTGTAAAAATAGGTCTTTTTTCTAAGTCTTGAATAGGTGCCTTAACTAGGGTATCTCTTAATTCTCCAGATCCTACCCCTAGTCCAGAATAAGGGGATGTAAATGGGATACCAAAGCTATTTAATTTAACTAAATGTGTGCCAAGCACTATTATAACTAGCATTATTCCATATAATCCTAATATGGCTGAGCTAATAATAAAGATAAATCTCCAGACCCTTAATCCTGCTGCAAATTCATAGCTAGGTAAGGAGAATGAAGCTATGGTTGTAATAGATACTATGATGATTAAAATTGCACTTACTATTCCTGCCTCTACTGCTGCCTGGCCTATAATCAGTCCACCTACTATACCTACGGTAGTTCCTACAGGGCCTGATATTCTTGTACCGGATTCCCTTATTAACTCTATAGTAGCCTCCATCAGTAGAGTCTCTACTACTGCTGGGAAAGGCACATTGATTCTACTAGCTGCCAGATAATATGTTAATTTTGTGGGTAATAGGCCTGGATGATATGATATGGTTGCTACATAAAGAGCTGGGGTTAATATGGTTAAAAATGAAGCAAGTATTCTAAGAATCCTTATTATGGTAGCTTCTGGCCATCTTGTATAGTAATCTTCTGTAGACTGTAATAGTGTACCCACAGTTGCAGGCACAAGAAGTACAAAAGGCGAGTTATCTACTACAATGGCCACCCGACCTTCACAAAGGCAAGCAGCTACTGCGTCTGGCCTTTCTGTATTTTCTATTTGAGGAAAGGCAGACATACAGTTGTCCTCTATTAAATTTTCTAGCATGGAGCTATCAAATATTGCATCTATATCTATGGATCCTAATCTTTCATTTACCTGTTGAACTAAAGTTTTGTCTACTATATCATCCATATACATTACAGCTATATCAGTTTTAGATCTTCTGCCTACTTGTGTAATCTTTATCTTTAGATTTGTATCCTTTATTCTTCTACGAATAAGACTAGTATTAGTTTTTAGTGTTTCTGTAAATCCGTCCCTAGGTCCTCTTATTACAGTTTCTGTTTCAGGTTCTCCTATACCCCGGGTAGGCCAATCTCTTTCTCCTATTATAATTGCCCTATCAACATTATCTATCAATAGTACTGTATCTCCTGATAATAAGGCATTTATGATTTCTTCCATATGAAATTCTTCTCTTATTTCTGGTACATATAAGGCTTCTTTAGAAATCACATCTATCAGTGAAGAATTGAAACCCTTTAAGGAAAAAGACTTTAATTCTTCTTCTCCAAATAATGATCCTATTGCATATTCAGATATATTGGCTTTGTTTACTAGACCATCTATAAATAGTATGGCCATTTTCACCCTGTAAACTTCCCCTACTTCTATTTCTCTATATACAAAATCATAAGCATCTATAAACTCTTCTTTTATAATATCTAAATTTTTTTCTAAATCCTTCAGTAATATTGTCTTCATCTTTATCCCCTTACATAATTAGTAGCAAAATATACATAATTCCTCCTAGTAGCATATGAGTATAAAATATTCCTTTTATTATTTTTACTTCCTTTATATAGCCTCTTTTTTTATATCTTGGACCATCTAATAACAATGCAAATATTCCTATACCAAGGATAATTAATATAGTAGGATAATTATTTATTTCTTTTATTACTTCTATAAACATCTTAGCTAATTTTGAAAACAAAAATCCCACCTCCTGTAACTAATATAGTTTACAAAAGATGGGTTATATATACATTTATTAAATTGTTTGTGTTTCTAATATAATAGCTTTGTTTAATTTTTTTATAAACTTTTCCTTACAATAGTCTAGCTTATCCTTATCATCAAACAAGCCAAACACTGTGGGGCCACTTCCACTCATCAATGCCCCTACTGCCCCACAGTTTTTCATATCTCTTTTTATTTCTTCTATTATAGGATGTTTTTTCATAACTACATCTTCCATTATATTCTCTATATTTTCACCTAAGGACTTAATATCATTTTTCTCGATATATTTTATTATGTTTTTTATATTTACCTTTGGAGATTTTTTAATTTCTAAGTTTTTATATACATATTCAGTAGATACTTCTATTCCTGGATTAACCAATAATACTGATTTACCACTAAATGATTTTAATTTAGTTAGTCTTTCTCCTATGCCTTCTGCATAGGCTGTCCCCCCCATAATACAATAGGGAACATCAGCCCCAATCTCTACTCCTATCCTCCTCAATTCTTCTTCACTTAACTTAAGGTCCCACAAGGAATTTAGGCCCCTTAGTACAGCTGCTGCATTGGAGCTACCACCAGCAAGACCTGCAGCTATGGGAATTTGTTTATCAAGACTTATCTTTACTCCCTTTTTGATATTAGTTTTTTCTCTTATTTTTTCCCAAGCCTTATACATTAGATTTGTAGAATCTAATGGCAAATTGTTTTTATTTGATTTTAATATTATATCATCTTTATTTTCTTCTATTATCAATGTATCTTTTAAGGATATTTGTTGCATGATTGTATTTATCTCATGATATCCATCTTGTCTTTTATAAAGTACATCTAATCCTAAGTTTATTTTACCATAGGAATACATAGTTATCTTCTTCATTTAAGTTTCCCCTTTTATAAAAATTCATCTTTAATTATATCATAGTTATACTGGTATTTGAATTAGATTTTAAAAAGATACATCAAGTGTCTTTTCTATGATTATTTTTTCCCCTGGCATTATATTATTTGGACTTATATTTTCATTAGCCTCTAATATCTCTTCTATGGTAGTATTATATCTTTTAGATATGTCCCACAATGTATCATTTTTTTGAACTATATATATAATTATACTTGCTCTATCTCTTTTATCTATGATTTCCTCAGTTTCTTCAATAGTATTTATAACTGATAATACCCTATTCTTAGTTAGATTTATTTTGTGTTTGATAATTCCTTCTATATTAAGATCTTCTTTTAATTTTATAGTTTCTACATTTAAATCAATATCTACTTCTGAGCCTAAAGCATTTTCTTCAATAGGTAAATAGTATTTATATGGTATTTCTTCTGATAAAGTATCTATCTTATTTGTTTCCTCTTCTAAGTATATTATTTGCAAGGATAAAATACCTTCTACTATTAAACCATCATCTCCAAACCTAGTATCTATAATGCTTGGATATCCTGATATGTCGTATATTTCTTTTATATTATATTCTTCTAAATCTTTATACACATTTTCTTTATGAATTACAGTAGCTATATCTTCAATTAAATTTACCTTTCCTGTTTCTACATGAATTTCTTCTTTTGTAGAATAGGCATCTACTATTAGTTCCTTTTCATTTTCCTGATATGCATTTCCTGATATTCTTAATTTAACTTCTAAGTCTAAATTCTTTAATTCTCCTTCTTCATTTTCTAAAATCTCCCAATTTCCCTCTGACACTTCTATAATAACCTCAGAAAGAGAGTCTGGCAAGACTCCTGGCATCTCTAAAAAGTGATTGAAATGTATTTCTCTTTCTAGAGTTGCTATTTGCCCTTCTCCATAATATATAATCCTAGGATTTACTATACCTGAAACTATAACTCTACCTTCTACTACTGTAGTTTCTTCTTCATAAGCATCTATTGACACCTTCAATATTTCCTCTATAGCTGGACTTTCTTCATCTAATTCAAAGCTTTCTTCTACAGAAGTATAAGACGTTTCTCTTCCTCGAACTTCTTTATAGCTAATTTTTTCACTTAAAGTTTGGAGTTCTTTCTTTTCTTCTATATTTTCTATTACTTCAATATTGTTGATTTGATAAACCTTAATCCTCAGACTAACCAAAGCTTTCAATGATATCTTTTTCTCATCTAATATTTCTTGCTCTATATATTCTATATTTGACTTTACCCTAGCTGACATTTCTTCTGTAATACCTTCCATCTCAATTTCCTCTTTAAAATCTGCATTAGAATCAAATGTATAGATATTATCATCTTCATCATCAGATTTATATACTACTTTAAACTTAACTACCCCAGATACTATTATACTTCCCCTAGTTAATTTGGTGCTAAGTACATCTACTGTACCATGAACCCAAAGTACTTTTTCTATTTCTGGTTTTGATGGATTTAGATATACTTCTGTATCTACTAAAACTTGAGACTCTTCTTTACTTCTTATTTCTTCAATTTTTAAAATATCCTTTTTAATCTCCATAGACATATAATCTCCTCCTATTACTCTTTATTCTTCTATGAAGATATATATGCCTGAGATTTTAACTTAATGAATAAACTCATAAAAATAGCCATACTTTTTATATGAATATAAAAAGTACGGCTGTTTTTATGAGATCTTTTCTCTAGCATCAGAACGTATTGTTACCTCTACTGTTTTTGTCAAAACATCTGTATAGGTATAAGATACTTTTCTAGTGCTATCAAACTCATTATTTATGCTAACTACGAATAAGTTTGGATATGCTGCTTCAAGCACACCTTCCCTAACTACGATCTTCTTTCTTCCTTTGTTAGCTCTCAACTTTACATTGCTACCAATATGACCTTCGATGTCTTTTCTAATTCTAAATAAAGTGTTTTTTTCCAATAAAGAAAACCACCTTTCATTTATATGATCCCTTATACAAAAGGGATAGAAATTCCTACATGTATTATATAAGTATATCAGAAGTTCATTGTTCTGTCAAGCAAATTTTATATTATACTATTACTAGACTTATTTGTCAATTATATAATGTGATTTTAATATTAATTTATCTTAATATTTTTATTCTTATAATATTATTGTATATTTAAAATCAAGCAATGATAGTCTATAGCCTCAGTGTAGCATATAGCAATATAATTAATCTTTAAAAAAATACTCTGGCAATATATATTGCAGATAAAAGACCTGCTAAGTCAGCTAATAATCCAGCTGATAATGCATGCCTTTGTTTTCTTATATTTATAGAAGCAAAATATACAGATAATACATAAAAGGTAGTTTCACTGGATCCCATCATTACTGCTGCTGTTCTAGCTATTAAAGATTCTGGTCCATAGTTTAAAGCCAATTCACTCATAATTCCCTGTGCTCCAGAACCTGATAAGGGTCTCATAATCATCATGGTTAACAATTCTCCTGGTATTTTCAATATCTCTATAATAGGTTTTAAAGCTATTATTAAGTAATCCATGGCGCCAGATGCTCTAAATACACCTATGGCTACTAACATAGCTACAAAGGATGGTATTATCTTTACTGAAGTTGTAAATCCACCTTTAGCTCCTTGTAAAAAGGAGTCATATACATTAATTCTCTTAAATAATCCGTGAGATATAACAGCTACAATCATAAAGGGAACAGCAAATTTAGATAAGATTGTTACTATTTGAATGAACACTTTGTCTTCACCCTTACCTTTCTATTATTATGTATTTTATATTTAGGTAAGTTTTGTAGTATTCTAGATCCTACAATAGCCACTGTGGTAGATATTGTAGTTGCTATTATAGTAGGCCCTATTATCTCTGTAGGATTTATTGCTCCTGCAGATCCTAATATTGCTATAGTAGAACTGGGGATAAGTGTTACCGAAGAAGTGTTTATTGCTAAAAACGTAATCATTGCATTTGTTGCAGTATCTTTATTTCTGTTTAATTTTTGTAATTCTTCCATGGCTTTAAGTCCAAAGGGAGTTGCAGCATTGCCAAGTCCTAATACATTGGCTGATATATTCATTATCATGGCTCCCATAGCAGGATGATCGCCAGGTACATCTGGAAATAGAAAGCACATGATAGGTTTCAATAACCTTGACACAGCTTTTATAAGTCCTGAGTCTTCTCCTATCTTCATTATGCCTAGCCATAGTGTCATAACTCCCATAAGTCCTATGGCAAGTTCCACGCCGCCCTTAGCACTATCCATGGCAGCCTTAGTTACCAAGTCCAAGTTTCCATTTATTCCTCCTACTGTAAATCCAATTATAATTAATCCTGCCCAAATTATATTAATCATAAAATCACCTCCCCAAACTAATCATATGTGTTTAGAGACCTGTAAAGAACTTAAAAAAATATAAGATTCCTCTTTAGCCTAAAATGACAGTTATAAAAGTTTGTCATCCTAAGCTTATCGAAGAATCTTATCTTGTCTATATTCCTAACATAATTGTAGCTATTGTAAAGTATACCATTAAACTTAGAGCATCTACTATGGTTGTAATTAGTGGTCCTGCCATTATTGCTGGATCTAACTTCATTTTCTTTGCTATCAATGGTAGTGTGCCTCCTACTACTTTTGATGCCATTACAGTAACTATCAAAGTTAATGATACGGCTATAGCAATATTAGTATCTACATGTTCAATGAATATCAATCTTAAAAAGTTGATAAATGATAAAGCCACACCTACTATTAAACTAATTTTAAATTCTTTAAATAATACCTTTGGCCAATCTGAAGTCTTTATTTCCCCAGTAGCTAAACCCCTTATTACTAAAGTAGAGGATTGACTACCTGAGTTTCCTCCTGTATCCATAAGCATTGGAATAAATGTACTTAGTATAATCACAGAGGACAATACATCTTCAAACCTGCCCATTATTCTTCCTGTAACTGTTGCTGTTATCATCAATATCAAAAGCCAGGGCAATCTATGCCTTGCTAATACAAAGGTGCTTGTATCTAAGTATGCGTCCTCTGATGGTGACATTGCAGCCATTATTTGAAAGTCTTCTGTTGTTTCTTGTTCCATAACTTCCATTATATCATCTACGGTTATAATTCCAGTAAGTCTATCTTCCTTATCTACTACAGGAATAGCTAAAAATCCATATCTTATAAATACACTGGCAACTGTTTCCTGGTCATCATGAGTATTTACATGAATTACCTCATTTTCCATAATATCTTCAATTTTTTCATCTTCTTCAGAAACTACTAAGGTCCTAAGAGATACAAAACCTTCTAAGGTCCTATTTTTATCTGTGACATAACATGTATATACAGTCTCTCTAGTTAAGCCAGTTTCTTTTATATGATTCATGGCTTCTTTTACTGTCATTTTCTTTTTTAAATCCACATACTCTATGGTCATTATAGTTCCAGCAGAATCTGCAGGATATTTTAAAAATTGATTTATTAATTTTCTTTCATCTTCTTTTGATGCTATCAATACTTTGTTTACTATGTTTGCTGGAACTTCTTCTATTAAATCTATCATATCATCAAAGAATAATTCCTCTATTATATCTGCAAGCTCTTCATCTGTAATTAAATTTATAATATTCAATTGTTGTTCCTTTGAAAACTCAGAAAATACTTCTACAGCTAAGTCCTTAGGTAACATTCTAAACATTAAAAGAGTATCATGTGTATCTAAAGGATCTAATAGTTCCGCTACATCTACTTCATTCATTTCTGATAATTCCTTTTTAAGAACTTTATATTCCTTTTTTTCAATTAGCTCTTCAAATCTTATTTGATCCATGTGCCTACCTCCTATGGGAAAACCGTATAATAGGGTGAAAATGGTTTTCCAATTATTTTTTTTATTATATTTTTGGTACAACTGGGCAAGGGCCCTAAATCCATTTCCATCACCTATCCTTTCTTGTTTTGTATACATATTTCACATCTTTCTTTATTATAACATAAGAATAATAGTTTTCTCAATAAAGACAGGGAAGATATAGTTATCAAACTATATCTTCCCTATCTTTTTTTATATTATTACATTTTATTCTATATTATTTAGCACCCACTAGATGCAAGGCCATTTGGCAATACTGTAAAGCCTTTTCTTAAAAAGCCATCATTATAATCTACAGTAAATTTATCGAAGCTTTCAGCAAAATCTTTTTCTAATAAGAAAGTTAAGTCATCTATTTGTGTTACAAGGTCTCCATCTTTATGCTCATCCAGAGCTATACCAAATGATGGGCCACCTCAACCATAACCTGC
>CAZMMV010000028.1:0-19231 GCA_964567475.1 uncultured Tissierellaceae bacterium
ATATAAGTAGAATATATAAGTTAAGTAAAATATGTAAGTTTGAAAGGTGGTTTTTGGAAAGTGGCAAGCTTATTTGAAAAGATGTTTGGGACATATAGTGAAAGAGAATTGAAAAAAATATCAAGTTTAGCTGATGATATAGAAGCGTTAGACGGAGAAATGACTAATTTGACAGATGATCAACTTAAGGAAAAGACTAATGAATTTAAAGATAGACTAAGTAAAGGTGAGACTCTAGAAGATCTGTTGGTTGAGGCTTTTGCAGTTGCAAGAGAAGCAGCATATAGGGTTTTGGGTATGAAACATTTTAGAGTTCAAATATTAGGTGGAATAATACTTCACCAAGGAAGAATAGCTGAGATGAAGACTGGTGAAGGTAAGACTTTAGTAGCTACATTACCTGCTTATTTAAATGGTTTAACAGGTAGAGGAGTTCATATAATTACAGTTAACGATTACTTAGCCAAGAGAGATAAGGAATGGATGGGTAAGGTTTATGAGTACTTAGGCTTAAGTGTAGGGTGTATTATACATGGAATTACTAACAATGAAAGAATAGAAGCATATAAAGCTGATATTACTTATGGTACAAATAATGAATTTGGTTTCGATTATTTAAGAGATAATATGGTTATTTATAAGGAAGAAATGGTACAGAGACCATTATACTATTCCATAGTAGATGAGGTCGACAGTATCTTAGTAGATGAGGCGAGAACACCTCTTATCATTTCTGGAAGGGGAGATAAATCTACCTCTCTATATTCAATGGCAGATAGCTTTGCAAGGACTCTTACAAATAGGATAATAGATCAAAAAGAAAATAAAAGAGATCCATTTGATAGAGAATTTAAAAAGGAAACTGTAGATTATTTAATAGATGAAAAGGCAAAATCTGTATTTATAACTGAAAAAGGTACTGCTAAGGCAGAGGCGTTTTTTGGCATAGAAAACTTATCTGATGTGGATAATATGGAGATAGCTCATCATATAAATCAAGCTTTAAAGGCTAGAAGTATAATGAAGAGAGATGCAGATTATGTTGTAAAAGATGGAGAAGTTATTATAGTTGATGAATTTACAGGAAGACTTATGTATGGTAGAAGATATAGCAATGGACTACATCAAGCTATAGAAGCTAAAGAAAAGTTAGAGGTAAAAAGTGAATCAAAAACTTTAGCCACTATTACATTCCAAAATTATTTTAGAATGTATGAAAAACTATCAGGTATGACTGGTACTGCTAAAACAGAGGAAGAAGAATTTAGAAATATTTATAATATGGATGTTGTAGAAATACCTACAAACAAGCCTATATTGAGGAAAGATTATGCAGATGTAATATATAAAAATGAAGAAGCTAAATTTAATGCAGTAATTGAAGAGATAAAGGAAAAAAATGCCATAGGTCAGCCAACATTAGTAGGTACTATTAGTATTGAAAAATCAGAAGTACTTTCAAAACTTCTAAAGAAACAGGGAATAGCTCATGAAGTACTAAATGCTAAATATCATGAGAGAGAAGCAGAAATAGTTGCTCAAGCAGGTAGATTTGGAGCAGTAACTATAGCTACAAATATGGCTGGTAGAGGTACAGATATAGTTTTAGGTGGAAATCCAGATTTCTTAGCAAAACTAGATATGAAAAAGAAGGGTATAGCTGATGAAGTGTTAGCTCTTGTGGATTCTAGTATAGAATCTGATGATGAAGAAGTAATCAAAGCTAGGGCTATATACAAAGAAATTCATGATAAATACAAAGCTATATCAGATGAAGAAAATAAAAAGGTAATACAAGCAGGTGGACTGCATATAATTGGTACAGAAAGACATGAATCACGAAGAATAGATAATCAGTTGAGAGGTCGTTCTGGTAGACAGGGAGACCCAGGTTCTTCTAGATTTTATATAGGTCTTAATGATGATTTAATGAGATTATTTGGTGGAGAAAGAATGGAAAGTCTAATAGGTACATTGAAACTACCAGATGATGAACCATTGGAACATAAAATATTAAGTAAGTCTATAGAAAATGCTCAAAAGAAAGTTGAGAGCAATAACTTTGGTATAAGGAAACATGTTCTTAAATATGATGATGTAATGAACAAACAAAGAGAAGTTATCTATGGTGAGAGAAGAAAAGTATTAGAGGGCGAAGACTTAAGAGATCATATACAAGAGATGGTTAAAAATTTAGTTATAGATAATGTTAATAGATATACAATGGAAAGTAAATTTGCTGAAGAGTGGGATATCAAAGCTTTAGAAAATTCTATAATGGATTTACTAAATATTGATGAAGAATTTGTCGAAATTGACAATATAGAAAGCCTTACTAAAGAAGATTTAATAGAAAAAATTATGGAAAGAGCTGAAGCTAAGTATAAATCTCGTGAAGATGACTTTGGGGAAGAAAGATTTAGAGAAATTGAAAGAGTAATACTTCTTCAAGTAGTAGATACAAAGTGGATGGATCATATAGATGCTATGGATCAGTTAAGACAAGGTATTGGATTAAGAGCTTATGGACAACAAGATCCAGTTCAAGCTTATCAAATAGAAGGATTTGATATGTTTGAAGAAATGACTGCAAGTATATGGGAAGACACTGTGAAATTTTTATATCAATTAGAGAATCCAGATAAGGTTCAAAGAAAGAAAGTAGCAGAAGCAATAGTAGCTAATAAATCTGATGGCTCTGATGATAGTCAACGTTTTGGACAGAAAACAGTAGTAAATAAGGGACCAAAAGTAGGGAGAAATGATCCTTGTCCTTGTGGAAGTGGTAAGAAATACAAGAAGTGTTGTGGAAGGTAGAAGGGAGCAATTAGTATGGAAGATATTTATTTAGATAGGGAAAGATTAAATGACATAAGAGAGATGATAGAAGAGTTAGGTGTTTCACTTTGACCTTGTCACTCTTAGGAAAGAAGTTAAGGATTTAGAGAAAAAATGTTATGAAGAAGATTTCTGGGATGATGTAAGTGAGGCTCAGAAAATCATGCAGAAAATCAAACTTTTAAAGACTCCTGTAAAGGAATATGATGATTTAATTGGGGAAATAGAAGAGTTGGAAATTCTAATAGAGTTAATCTTGGAAGAAGAAGCCTATGAAATGTATAGTGAAATAAAGGATAGTCTTGGAAAGATTGCAAAGCGGGCAGATCATTTCAAGCTACAAACTCTATTATCTGGAGAATATGATAGAAATAATGCTATTTTAGCTATACATTCAGGAGCTGGTGGACTAGAGGCTCAAGATTGGGCTGAAATGCTCCTTAGACTATATAGAAGATGGTCAGATGCTAGGGGCTTTCAAGTAGAGACCTTAAACTTGCTTTCAGATACAGAAGGTGGAATCAAGGCAGTAACTCTATTGATTAAGGGACACAATGCCTATGGATATTTAAAATCTGAAAAGGGAGTACACAGATTAGTTCGTATTTCTCCTTTTGATAGTGCAGGAAAAAGACATACTAGTTTTGCAAGTATTGATGTTTATCCAGAAATAGACGATGGTCTTGATTTTGATATAGATGAACATAACCTTAAAATTGATACTTATAGATCTGGGGGAGCTGGAGGACAACACGTAAACACTACGGATTCTGCTGTTAGAATAACTCATATACCTACTGGCATTGTAGTTCAGTGTCAAAATGAAAGATCACAGATTTCAAATAGAGATACAGCAATGAAGATGATGAAGGCCAAACTTATACAATTAAAAGAAGAAGAGAACAAAGAAAAGATAGAGGATTTACAAGGAAGTTACAATCAAATAGCTTGGGGTTCTCAAATAAGATCCTATGTTTTCCATCCTTATAGTATGGTGAAAGATCATAGAACAAATGCAGAAGTTGGCAACGTAAGTGGGGTAATGGACGGAGATATAGATATATTTATAAATGAGTATTTAAAACAAAAAGCCCTTTCTTAGAAAGGGCTAAATTTTTAAAATTATTTAAAGGAATTTTAGTATTGATGTCGAATACTACATATATAAGAACTTAAGAAAGGTGATGCAAATGGATATTATAAAAGTAATTACAGATGAATTTAAATTAAAACCTTTTCAAGTAAAAAATACAGTTGAGCTTTTAGATGAAGGGAATACTGTTCCATTTATAGCAAGATATAGAAAAGAAAAAACAGGTGAATTAGAAGATATGGTAATAAGAGATCTGGCCAATAGATTGGAATATTTAAGAAATTTAGAGGCTAGAAAGGAAGAAGTAATTCGCTTAATAGATGAACAGGGAAAGCTTACAGAAGAATTAAAAAAAGAAATAATCTCATCAGAGTCACTTCAAAGAATTGATGATTTATATAGACCCTTTAGACCAAAGAGAAGAACTAGAGCAACTATGGCAAAGGAAAAAGGCCTTGAAAAATTGGCAGAAGCTATATTGGACCAAAGTATGGAAGAGGAAGAATTTCATTCTTTTGTAAAGACCTTTATAGATGAAGAGAAAGAAGTGAAAGATGAAGAAGAAGCATTGGCTGGAGCTATGGATATTATAGCTGAAATAATATCTGATGATCCAGATAATAGGGATGATATAAAGAAGATTATAGAAAAGAATGGAGTATTAATAGTAGAAGCAGTTGATAAGGAAGAAAAAACTGTATATGAAATGTACTATGATTACAAAGAGGCAGTAAGGGAAATAGCAAATCATAGAGTATTAGCTATTAATAGGGGAGAAAAAGATAAGAAACTAAAAGTATCTTTGGAAATAGTAAATAGAGATATTCCAGAAGAATTAATGGACAAGCTAATAAGATATAGAAAACATCATACAGCTACTTATATAGAAGAGGCAATTGAAGATGGATATAAAAGATTATTATTTCCTTCACTAGAAAGAGAAACTAGAAACAATCTAACTGAAAGAGCTGAAGATGATGGAATTAAGGTATTTTCATTAAATTTAAAACCATTATTACTACAAGCGCCAATAAAAGGAAAAAATGTAATGGCCCTAGATCCAGGTTTTAGAACTGGATGTAAAGTTGCTGTAGTTAATGAATTTGGAAGGGTGTTAGATTATGGAGTAGTATACCCAACAGCACCTAGAAATCAAGTAGAAGAAACTAAAGTTACCTTAAAAGAATTAATAGCAAAACATAATGTTAATATAATTTCTATAGGTAATGGAACTGCTTCTAGGGAGACTGAACTAGTAGTAGCAGATATGTTAAAGGAATTAAAAGATGATGTTTCTTATATAATAGTAAGTGAAGCAGGGGCTTCTATTTATTCTGCTTCAAAAGTAGCTATAGAAGAATTTCCAGATTTAGATGTTTCTATTAGGGGAGCTGTATCAATAGCTAGGAGACTACAAGATCCATTGGCAGAACTTGTAAAAATAGAACCAAAACATATAGGGGTAGGTCAGTATCAACATGACTTAAATCAAAAGAAATTAGATGAGGCACTAAAGGGAGTAGTAGAAGACTCAGTAAATACAGTAGGTGTAGATTTAAATACAGCTAGTGGACCCTTACTAAAATATGTGGCAGGTATATCTACTAGAGTAGCCAATAATTTAGTTAAACACAGGGAAGAAATAGAACAATTTAAAAGTAGAAAAGAACTTCTAAAAGTAAAAGGATTAGGTAATAAGACTTTTACCCAGTGTGCAGGATTCTTGAGGATTTCAGGTGGAGAAAATGTTTTAGATAACACTGGAGTTCATCCAGAGTCTTATGATATAGCAGAAAAACTTTTAAAATCAAATTATAAAGAAAGAGATATAGAAGAATTAGCAGATGAATTAGATGTAGGAGTTCCAACTTTATCAGATATAATTAAGGAGCTAGAAAAACCAGGTAGAGACCCAAGGGAAGATATGCCAAAACCTATACTAAGACAAGATGTGTTAAAAATAGAAGATTTAAGAGAAGATATGATAGTAACTGGAACAGTGAGAAATGTAGTAGATTTTGGTGCCTTTATAGACATTGGAGTAAAACAAGATGGTCTAGTTCATATATCTGAATTAGCAAATAGGTATATAAAGCATCCAAAAGAAGTAGTGAAAATAGGGGATATTGTTAAAGCAAGGATAATAAAAGTAGATATAGATAGGGATAGAATAGCTTTAAGTATGAGAGATAAACAATAGGGAGGCTTTATTTATGATACTTATTAAGAATGGTAAAATTTATACTATGGCAGGAGATATTATTGATAATGGTTATATACTTATAAAAGAGGGTAAAATAGTAGAAGTAGGTAAGGAGATAATAGCTCCTTTAGATGCAGAAGTAATAGATGTAGAGGGTAAACTAGTAACTCCAGGATTTATAGATGCTCATTGTCATATAGGCTTATTTGAAGAATCTATAGGATTTGAGGGTGATGATAGCAATGAAATGGTTGATCCTGTTACGCCTCAATTAAGGGGAATAGATGGTATCAATCCAATGGATATATCATTTGAAGAAGCTTATGAAGGTGGAGTAACTACTGCCATAACTGGGCCTGGTAGTGCAAATGTAATGGGAGGAACTTTTGCAGCAATAAAGACTTATGGCAATAGAATAGATAATATGATAATAAAAGATCCTGTTGCTATGAAAATTGCTTTTGGAGAAAATCCAAAAACAGTATATAATAGTCAGAAAAAGTCTCCTATGACTAGAATGGCAACAGCTTCAATTCTTAGAGAAACTTTGTTTAAAGCTAGAACTTATATGGAAAAAAAGGAGAATTCACAAGATCCTTCTAAACAAGCAGATTATGATATCAAGATGGAAGCAATTATACCAGTATTAAAAAAAGAAATTCCACTAAAGGCTCATGCTCATAGAGCTGATGATATATTTACTGCTTTAAGAATAGCTAAGGAATTTGATGTAGATATTACATTAGATCATTGTACGGAAGGACATTTAATAGCAGGTGAATTAGCTAAAGAAGGAAAACCTGCAATAGTAGGGCCAACATTTGGAAATAGATCAAAGTTTGAATTAAAGAATAAATCCTTTGATACACCAAATATATTAGTAAATGCAGGAGTAAAAATAGCTATAATAACAGATGCACCAGTAATACCACTACAACATCTAGGACTTTGTGCAGGATTAGCTATGAATGCAGGACTTCCTGAAATGGAAGCATTTAAAGCAATTACAATAAATCCAGCAGAAATAGTAGGTTTACAAGATAGAATAGGAAGCATAGAAGCAGGAAAGGATGCAGATATAGTAGTGTTTGATGGGCATCCATTAAAGGATATAGATTGTAAAACTTATCTAACTATGATAGATGGGAAAATAGTGTATAGAAGAGAAAATTAAAGATTTAGGGTATAGTTCTATAAAGGAGGCGATTACGTGAAATTAGGATTTATAGTTAATCCTATTGCAGGTATGGGCGGTAAGGTAGGACTTAAGGGTACTGATGGTGATGAAATCTTAGATAAGGCTATTAGTCTAGGTGCAATACCGGAGTCACCAAGAAAGGCTAAAAAAGCTCTTGAAGTATTACTTCCATTAAAAGATAAACTAAAAATTTATACTTATCCAGGTGATATGGGTGAAAATGAAGCTTTATCTTTAGGATTTAAGACTATTGTATTAGTAGATAAAAAAGATAAGTTTACTTCTATAGATACTGAAGAAGCTGCCAAAGCTATGGTTGATAAAGGAGTAAGCTTGATACTTTTTGCCGGGGGAGATGGTACAGCAAGGAATATTTACAAGGCAGTAGGTACAAGAGTGCCAGTTATAGGAATACCAGCAGGAGTAAAGATTCACTCAGCAGTATATGCTAGTCATCCAAAGGCGGCTGGACAAGTAGTTAAGAAATGCTTGACTGGCCAAGAAATGGAGACAGGCGAAGCTGAAGTAATGGATATAGATGAGGAAGCTTTTAGGGAAGGTGTAGTTACTGCTAGACTTTATGGATATATGAATATTCCACTGGAGCCGGAATTAATTCAAACAACTAAATCAGCAGGATTGGCTAATGATGAAGATTCTTTAGCTGGCATAAGTGAGAGAGTAATTGAGGAAATAGAAGAAAATCCAGATACGTTTTTTATAATAGGTTCGGGAACTTCAACTAGACCTATAATGGAAGGTATGGGATTAGCTAATACATTATTAGGTATAGATATAGTAAAAAATAAAGAGTTAATAGCTTTAGATGTAAATGAAAAGGAAATCCTAGATATAATAGGACAAGATAAGGCTAAGATAGTAGTTACTGTAATAGGTGGTCAAGGTTATATATTTGGTAGAGGTAATCAACAGATAAGTGGTGAAGTTATTAAAAAGGTAGGAAAAGATAATATAATAATAGTAGCCCCTAAAAGCAAGTTGATGTCTTTAGAAGGCAGACCTTTATTAGTAGATACTGGAAACGATGAAGTAAATGAGATTTTTAATGGATATATGAAAGTCTATATAACTTATTATGCAGAAGCTATTGAAAAGGTAAAAGGTCTATAGAAAATTATGGTATATATTTTATGTATGAAGATTTAGTATATAAATAATAAAATCGAAAATCCTATTAAAGGGGGATTTTATGAATAAGATTCAAGAAAGTAGATTTAATATTATTGAAGACAATGATGATTTGAAAAAAATAAAAGAAGATAATTGTATATTAAAAGGAATTATTAATTCCATTCAAGATGCAGTTTCTGTTGTTAATAAAGAAGGAAAGATTGTTATTGTTAATAAAGCTTATACTAAAATCATAGGTCTTAGCAAAGAAGAAGTCATAAATAAACCTGCTGAAATAGATATTAAAAAAGGTAAAAGTGTTCATAGGAGTGTTTTAAAAACTGGTGAAAAGGTCTTAAATCAGCATCTTAAAGTAGGAAAGAATGGAGATGAAGTTGTAATAAGTGCAGCTCCTATAATTATTAATGGAGAATTATGGGGTTCTATGGCAATTTCTAGGGATATTTCTGAAATTAGAAAAATTACAAAACGTTTAAAATATATGGAAAAAAAGATAGAAAAATTGGAATCTAAGTATAATTTTGATA
Source organism: uncultured Tissierellaceae bacterium (assembly GCA_964567475.1). GTDB lineage: Bacteria > Bacillota > Clostridia > Tissierellales > Tissierellaceae > CAZMMV01. The sequence continues at coordinate 9,012 of CAZMMV010000028.1, forward strand.
GTATATTAGGAAAAAGTTATTCTATAGAATTAGCAAAACAATTAGCTCGCAATGTTTCTAGCACGGATGCTACAGTTTTTTTAAGAGGTAAAAGTGGAGTTGGAAAGGAATTATTTGCTTATGCAATACATGAGTCAAGTCCTCGAAAAGATAAAAAGTTTATTCGTGTAAACTGTTCTGCACTAACAGATAGTTTGGTAAATAGTGAATTATTTGGTTATGAAGGTGGGTCTTTTACAGGAAGTAAAGAAGGAGGAAAGAAAGGTTTATTTGAAGAAGCAGAAGGTGGTACTATTTTTTTAGATGAGATAGGAGAACTAGATTTAAGTCATCAATCCATGTTGTTGAGGGCCTTAAATGAAAAGGAAATTATTAGGGTAGGGGGTTCAAAGACTATACCTATTGATGTGAGAATAATATCTGCTACAAATTTAAACTTAGAAGAAGCAATAAGGGCTGGAAATTTTAGAGAAGATTTATATTTTCGTCTTATGGTTTATCCTATATATATACCAAGCTTAAAAGAAAGAAAAGAAGATATACCTATTCTTACTGATTTTATTATAAAGAAATTTAATGGTAAATATGGTAGATCTGTTAAAAAGATTAGTAGTGGAGCCTTGAAAAAATTTAAAGAATATTCTTGGCCAGGAAATGTAAGGGAACTAGAGAATATAATAGGTCGGGCAATGATAAACATGAATTTTAAAGAAACAATTATAGAAGAAAAACATATTGATTTTATAAATATTGAAAGAAATACAGAAGAAGATCAAATTATGGAAAAATCTTTAATTAGTGGGGAAAAGTCACTAAAAGAAATAGTAAGTCAGGCAGAAAAAATGGCTATAGAAAATGCACTTAAAAAAACTCATGGAAATAGAGATAAGGCTGCAGAAATATTAGATATATCTACAAGGACTATTTACTATAAAATAAAAGAATACCAGATATCTTAAAAGATAGAAAATTGAAAATGATGGAAATCTTGCAAAAATGAATAAAAATTCATGCAAAATAAATCAAATCATGCAAAATTGTGCAGGGTTTGGTTTATTTTGTTTTTAAAGACCCATTGATTTCAATGTTTGAAAGATTGGCACAATTCTTGCAATTGTATAATAGTGAAAGGAGAAAGATAAAAAAATAAATGAAAGAAAATAATTTGTGAACAATAAGATAAATAAAAAGAAAATATATAATAAAATAACAGATTAGGTTATAAAATGAAGAAGCATAAAATTTTGCAATTAATTCAGGATCAACTAGTAACAATATATTTGTTTTTCATGATTATAAGAAAAATTATCTTCGATTGCATTATCTTGCTTAATTGTTAAAGGGGGAAATAAAAATGTCAAAAACTAAGAAAATCATAATGACAGGAAATGAAGCTGTAGCTCTTGGAGCATATGAAGCTGGTATTCATTATGCAGCTGCTTATCCTGGTACACCAAGTACGGAAATATTAGAAGAAATAGCAAAATATAAAGAAGAAATAATAGCGGAATGGGCACCAAATGAAAAGGTTGCTTTGGAATCAACTTTAGGAGCTTCTATATATGGAGCAAGGTCCCTTGCAGCTATGAAACACGTAGGATTAAATGTGGCTGCAGATCCATTTTTTACTGCTGGTTATACTGGAATAAATGGAGGTATGGTGTTAGTTGTTGCAGATGATCCAGGCTTACATTCATCTCAAAATGAGCAGGATAACAGATACTATACTAAGTTTGGAAAGGTTCCTATGTTAGAACCAAGCAATAGCCAGGAAGCTAAAGATATGGTTAAAATGGCTATAGAAATAAGTGAAGAGTTTGATGCACTTGTTGTTCTTAGATTGACTACTAGAATATGTCATAGTAAGTCTCTAGTAGAAGTAGGTGAAAGGAAAGAAGTTCCTTTAAAACCTTATAAAAAGAATTTAATGAAATATTATGTAGCGCCTGCAGTTGCTAAACAATTGCATGTAGTAGTAGAGGAAAAAATAGAAAAACTAAAAGAATTCTCAAATAAGACTGAACTAAATTTTGTTGAGTGGAATGATAAAAAAATAGGTGTAGTTTCTTCAGGTATTGCATATCAATATGCCAAGGAAGTTTTTGGAGATAAGGCATCATATTTTAAAGTAGGATTTACATTTCCATTACCTATAGAAAGAATTAGAGAATTTGCAAATAAAGTGGAAACTCTTTATGTAATAGAAGAACTTGAGCCTTTTATAGAAGAACAAATTAAGGCTGCAGGTATTCAGTGTATTGGTAAAGAAAAAATTCCGAATATTTGGGAATTAAACCCAGAAATCATTGAAAAGGGCATATTTGGAAGAGAAAAACCAGTAATTGATTATGATAAATCAATAATTGCAAATAGACCTCCAACTCTTTGTGCAGGTTGTCCACATAGAGGATTTTTCTATGGTTTAAGTAAAAGAAAAGATACTATTATAACTGGAGATATAGGATGCTATACACTAGGTGGAGCAGACCCACTGGGAGCAATGGATACAACTATATGCATGGGTGCTAGTATAAGCTTAGGGCATGGTATGGAAAGGCTAATAGACAAGTATGGTGACGATAAAAGAGTTGTTAGTGTTATCGGGGATTCTACTTTCTTCCATTCTGGAATGACAGGCCTTTTAAATGTAGTATATAACAAGAGTAATACAATTACTTGTATACTTGATAACAGGGTAACAGGTATGACTGGACATCAAGATAATCCAGGTACTGGTTTTACTCTTCAAGGGGATCCAACAGATATGGCTGATATTCCTAAAATAGTAAAATCTTTAGGAGTTAAGCATGTTAAAACAGTTAATCCATTAAAATTAGATGAATTAAATGAAGCTTTTGATTGGGCATATAAATTAGATGAACCATCAGTGATTATTTCAAGATGGCCATGTGCACTTAAAAAATTATCTGAATATGATGTAGAAGAATTTGGAAATGCAAAAGGTGTATGTGAAATAGATCAAGATACATGTATAGGATGTAAAATGTGTGTCAATACAGGATGTCCAGCAATATCTTTTGACAAAGAAATCAAGAAATCTAAAATTGATCCTGTACAATGTGTAGGCTGTCAATTATGTATGCAAGTGTGTCCAACTAAAGCAATAAGTAAGGTGGGTGAATAAAATGACTAAAACAAAAAGTATATTATTAGTAGGAGTAGGAGGACAAGGAACAATCCTTGCAAGTAAAATATTATCAGCAGGATTAGTAGAAGCTGGTTTTGATGTAAAAATGTCTGAAATTCACGGTATGGCTCAAAGGGGAGGTAGTGTTTCTACACAAGTAAGATATGGAGATAGCGTTTCGTCACCAATTATTGGAAGGGGAGAAGCAGATATATTAGTTTCTTTTGAAACTATGGAAGGTTTAAGATGGTTGGAGTATTTAAAGCCTGAGGGAAAAATTGTAGTAAATGATTACGAAATACCTTCAGCTCCAATACTTATGGGTAAAAATGATTATCCAGAAGGTGTACTTGATTTAATAAAGAGTAAAGCTGATACTAGTGTAATAAAGGCAGCTGAAATTGCGGAGGATTTGGGAAATCTTAAGGTTATGAATGTAGTATTATTTGGAGCATTGGTAAAGGCTATGGATTTAAAAGGTATTGATTGGGAAAAGGCTATAAAGGATAACGTAAAAGAACAGTTTATAGATGTAAACATAAAGGCTTTTAACAGAGGAATGGATGCTGTATAAATATAAAGGAGAATGATAATATGTCTAAAAATATATTTAAAAATGAATTATCTAAGTTAAATCCTTATGTACCAGGAAAACCAGTAGAAGAGGTACAAAAAGAATATGGCTTAACTAGTGTTGTAAAGTTAGCATCTAATGAAAACCAATTAGGACCATCTCCAAAAGCTGTAGAAGCTGTAAAAGCAGAACTGGAAAACTTGAATGTTTATCCAGATGCTGGAGCTATGGAATTAAGACATGAACTAGGAAAAAAATATGGATTAGATTATGAAAATTTTGTAGTCGGTAATGGTGGCGAGCAGATACTACAGATAATTGCTCAAACATTTATCAATCCTGGTGATCAAGCAATCATGGCTGATCCAACATTTGGTATGTATGGAAATAGTGTAACTCACATGGGTGGAATTCCAGTAAAACTTCCCCTTAAAGATTATAAACATGATTTTAAAGCTTTTGTGGAAAATATAAATGAAAAAACTAAAATAATATATGTATGTAATCCAAATAATCCAATACCTAATATAATGCCAAAAGATGAAATAGATTATCTAGTTAAAAATGTACCGGAAGATATAGTTATAGTATTTGATGAGGCATATTATGATTTTGCCATAGTGAATAAAGATTATCCAGAATCTTTAAAGATATTGAAAAAGAGACCTAATACAGTTATTTTAAGAACTTTTTCAAAAGTTACAGGTATAGCAGGTGTACGTGTAGGCTTTGCTATAACATCTAAAGAAATTGCTAAAGAAATGAGCAAAGTTAAAGGTGTATTTAATGTAAATAGACTTGCTCAAGCTGCAGCTATGGGAGCTTTGAAGGATCAAGAACATGTTGAAAAAACTGTTAAATTGAATTATGAATCTTTAGCTTTAATGGAAAAGTTCTTTGATGGTGAAGGTCTTGAATATGTAAAATCAAATGCTAATTTTATGTGGGCAAATATAAAGACCAATTCAAAGGATGTTTTTCAAGAATTATTGAAAAAAGGTGTTATTATAAGACCAGGATATTTATGGGGTTGGGATGATTGGATAAGAGTTAGTACTGGAACTATAGAACAAACTAAGATATTTATTGATGAACTTAAAAAGGTATTAAAATAGCTTAATTGTAAGCAAAAAATAATGAAATGTTATTTGAAACCCATAAAAGTGTTGATTAAAATCAACACTTTTTATTCTAAAAATTCACTAGATTTTATGAGGAGGATTTCAATTGAATGATAATTCTAGGAATATTAAAGATACTATAGTTTCAGGGTTAGCTTTATTTGCAATATTTTTTGGAGCGGGGAATTTAATTTTACCACCATATATGGGCTTGAATGCAGGGCAAAATTGGATTTGGGCTTGGATAGGATTTTCTTTATCAGGACCTGGCTTGACTTTTCTTGGTATGGTGGCAATGGCACAGAACCAAGGAGATACAAATTTATTCGCTGGTAAAGTAGGACATATATTTAGTATTTTACTAGGTAGTGTAATAATATTATGTATAGGACCTTTGATGTCTGTACCTAGAACAGCAGCTACAACATTTGAAGTATCTATATTGCCTTTTTTCCCAAATTTTAATAGAGTAATATTTTCTGTTATATTTTTTGGAATAACATTATTTTTCACAATAAATCAGTCAAAAGCTATTGATGTAATAGGAACTTATATGACGCCAGTTTTACTAATTATACTTTTATTTATTATATTAAAGGGTATATTTACCCCAATTAGTCCGACTGCTATAGCAGGCAAAAATCAATTTAGCATGGGATTTTTAGAAGGCTATCATACTATGGATTCACTATCACCAATGGTTTTAGCGGGGATAATAATATCAAACTTTAGAGATAAAGGTATAAAATCTAAGAAAGATTTAACACAGCATACAATATATGCAGAAACCATAGCCGCAACAGGACTTATATTAGTATATGGTGGATTAACTTATTTAGGAGCAAAGAGTTTTAACATGGTTTCTCCAAATTTAGGAAGAGCGGAACTACTTAATGCTATAGTTTATCACTTTTTAGGAAGTGCTGGAAATATGGCTTTGGGATTGGCAGTAGCCTTAGCATGTTTAACTACATCTATAGGATTAACTGCAGCTATAGGAAGTTTCTTTAGTGATGTTACTAACAATAGGATCAAATATAAATATATAGTTATAGTATCTGTGGTTGCAAGTGCTTTACTATCTATTATAGGTGTGGAGGCAATACTAAAATTTTCATTTCCAATATTAGTTAGTGTATATCCAGTTGTAATAGTTTTGACCATTTTAAATTTATTTGATAAGTTTATAAAAAGTGATTTAGTTTATAAGGTAACTATATATTTCACATTATTTGCAAGCATTATTGTAGGAATAGAAAAAGCAGGATTTAGCAACTTCCCATTTGTAAAGTTATTTTCTAAATTACCATTATGGAAATCTAGATTTTCATGGGTTATAATTAGCTTTGTAGGTCTAATTTTATCTTTGATATTGTCTGAATTATCAGGAAAAGGTGAAGATTCATTGAATGAAGTGAAAAAATTTTAAATATTAATTATTTCATAAATATAGTTACTTGACAAAGTTGACCTATATGAATATAATTAAATTATAAGATATATCTTCAGGGGGAGGTGCAATTCCTCACCGGCGGTAAAGCCCGCGAGCCAATTATTTGGTTGACTTGGTTAAATCCCAAGGCCGACAGTAAAGTCTGGATGAAAGAAGATGTAGAAGGCTTATTTAATTAGTCTTTTTTAACCCCGAAGATCTCTCTTTGGGGTTTTATTATGCCCCAAAAAATAAGAAAAATAAGGGGGATTTTTGTTATGTATACATTAAGTAGAGAAACGTGGACAACACGAAATATGGTGAAGATTTCAGTTTTAGGAGTAATATCAATGGTATTGATGTTTTTTGATATCCCAGCTTTTTTTGCTCCTGGCTTTTTAAAGATTGATTTGGCAGATTTACCAGCCTTGATAGGATCATTTGCTATGGGACCTATGGCAGGAGTTATAGTGCAGTTAGTTAAGAACTTGCTCAGTATATTAGTAGAAGGCAGTACTACAGGAGGAGTAGGAGAATTATCTAACTTTATAGTTGGAGGTACATTTGCATATGTAGCTGGTTTCATTTATTATAGAAAGAAAACTTTTAAAAATGCAGTCATAGGACTAACAATAGGTATTTTAGCAATGACAATATTAGCTACTATAAGTAATTACTTTGTGATATTTCCACTATATGCTAAGATATTTGGTTGGCCAATGGAAAAAATAATTGGAATGGGAAGTAGTGTAAATAGATTTGTAGTAGATTATAAAAGTTTGATTTTATTTTCAGTAGTTCCATTTAATCTGTTAAAAGGTTCAATAGTATCATCAGTAACATTATTAATATATAAAAAAGTATCACCAATACTTCATAGGTAAATATAGAAAATCAGGTAAAATATCAAAGAATCCATAGATAAAAATATGGATTCTTTTTGTATGGTAAAATTACCTTATTTTAGTTCGTTTTTGACTATAACTATTCTAATATCTTCATAGCTATAATCATCAGTTAAAGCCTCTTTAATAGGTTTTAACTTTTCCAAACCTATTTCATTGATAGTTTCCAATATTTTTTTTTCTTTATCTCCGTCTATAAATTTTGTCCAATCCACTGCTTTGCCTTGCTTTTCACAATGACCTAAATGTTCAATAATTGTATTTTGAGTAAAGTTCCTTTTCTCAGATATTTCCTTTAAACTTAAACCTTGTACATAACAATTATAGCTTTCTTCATATCTATCAACTAAATCATCTCTTATTATTTCAGGTTTATTTATTGCCTTGCTTTCAATTCCTTGACTTTCAGCGTATTCATCTATGACTACAATGAATTCTTCTCCATAGCTTTCATATTTCTTTTGACCTACTCCTTTAATCATTAAAAAACTATCTTTATTTCTAGGAAAATATGATGCCATTTCCTTTAAAGATGAATCATGGAAGACCATAAAGGGAGCAATTTCTTTTTCTTGAGATAATTTATATCTAAGTTCTCTTAGCTTTTCAAATAAATCTTGGTTAAAGTTTTCTAGCAATTTTTCAGTAGATATTCCTTTTTTCTTAGAAGTTTTAATCTCTAATAGATGTTTTTTGTGAAAGACTTTAACATGACCATTTAAAACTTCGCCTGCACTAGCATCTAGCTTTAGTACAGGATATTTGTCTGCAGTTATATAAATATATCCTTTAGATACTAGGGTCATAATTATTTCCCTTAAGCTATCTACACTATGTTCTTTCATTATTCCATATGTAGACACATTATCTAAATTAGCTTCCAATAACTTTTTATTTCTAGAACCCCTCAGAACTCCAGTAACCATAGTGATTCCAAATCTTTCATTTACCCTATAAATACAAGAAAGTATTTTCTGTGCATCTATTGTAATATCTATCATTTCAGATTCATCTAAACAATTACCACAGTTGTTACATTTTTCATAGGGAGTTCTTTCACCAAAATAGTTTAATATACTTTTTCTTAAACAATCATTTGTATGACAATAATCAATAAGATATTGTAAGTTTTCATATAGCATAGTTTCTCGTTCTTGAGAATTATGATTTACTTGTATAAGTAGTTTTTGTTTAACTATATCAGAAGGTGAATAGAGAATAGTACAATGACTTATTTCTCCGTCTCTGCCAGCACGGCCAGCCTCTTGATAATAAGCTTCCATATTTTGAGGCATATTATAATGGATTACAAATCTTACGTCAGGCTTATCTATGCCCATTCCAAAGGCATTTGTAGCTACTATTATTTGAACCTTGTTATATATAAAATCATCTTGATTTTTTTGTCTAGTTTCTGGATTCATTCCTCCGTGATAAGCTACAGCTGAAAATCCATTGGCTATTAATTTTTCTGCTAATCCTTCAACGGCTTTTCTAGTGGCACAGTATATAATACCTGCTCCATCTGGAAAGGTATTCTTTATATGATTTTCTATATAATTAAACTTGTCGTTTACTTTCATTACTTGATAAAATAAATTTGGCCTATCAAAGCCTATAATAGATTCTACAGGATTTTGTAAACCAATTAATTCTTTTATTTCTTCTATAACTTCTACTGTAGCTGTTGCAGTATATGCAGATACAACAGGGCGAGAAGAAAAGGATTGTATAAAATTCGGTATTTCAGTATAAGAAGGTCTAAAATCATGTCCCCATTGGCTAATGCAATGGGCCTCATCTATGGCAACCATTGATATCTCTATATCCCTGACTAAATTTAAAAATGAATATGTATTTAAGCGTTCAGGAGCCACATATATTATCTTATATTTATTATTTTTTATTTGATTTAATCTATTGTTAAACTCAAGATCACTTAAAGTGCTGTTTAAAAAAGTAGCAGATATTCCTATTTCATCTAAAGAATCTATTTGATCTTTCATAAGTGATATTAATGGAGAAATAACTATAGTAATCCCATCTAATAATATAGCCGGTAGTTGATAACAAAGAGATTTACCACCACCAGTAGGCATTATCCCAAGGGCATCTCTATTTTCCAATATAGCATTTACTAACTTTTCCTGTCCTTCTTTAAATTCATCATAACCAAAATAGCTGCTAAGGATTTTATAAATATCCAAAGAATCACCTCCAAGATAATTCTATATTTAAATAGAGATAATATCAAGTTATAATAGGATTAAAAAAAAGCATTAGATAGGATTTTCTATCCAATGCTTTTTTATCTACATATCAGTGTAAAAGGCCTTATATCCTTCATATGTCATATATATGTCTGCCTTACTAGATATTTCATAAGGTGCATGAACACTTAGTAGTGCAACTCCGCAGTCTACTACTTCCATTCCATATTTTGCTAGAATAAATGCTATAGTACCACCGCCACCTTGATCAACCTTGCCTAGTTCGCCCATTTGCCATACTATATCATTTTCATTGAATATTTTTCTTAATTTAGCTAAATATTCAGAGTTGGCATCATTGCTACCACCTTTACCTCTTGATCCAGTATATTTAACAACCGTGACACCTTTACCTATGTAAGGTGCATTTTTATTATCCAATACCTCTGGATAGTTAGGATCAAATCCTGCAAGGGTATCTGCAGATAATACTGAAGAGTTGGCTAAGGCTCTTTTAAGTTTTAATTCTGAATAATTTTCTTCTGTTAAATCTATTAACTCAGCTATTATATTTTCAAAGAACATTGACTCCATACTTGTATTCCCTACACTTCCTATTTCTTCTTTATCTACAAATAGAGCCACTGCTGTTTTTTTGGGATTCTCTATTTCTAGAATAGCACTAAGTGAAGTAAAGGCACAAGCTCTATCATCTTGACCATAAGCTCCAACCATGCTTCTATCTATTCCAACATCTCTAGCCTTGCCAGCTGGTACTATTTCAAGTTCTGCTGTAGTGAAATCTGCTTCTTCTATATCATATTTTTCAT
>CAZMMV010000029.1:0-18503 GCA_964567475.1 uncultured Tissierellaceae bacterium
ATAGAAAAAAAGTACTTTTAAGCTTGGGTTTAAAGGTGCTTTTTTATTTTTTAGGGTTATACTATTTGACTAAGTTATAGTCTTAGAACAAAATAGCACAAATTAAACATAATAAATCTTATAGTTTCATATAATTATAGAATTAGAAAGGAAGAATTTATTATGACAAGTAGAAAAGGTAAATATACAGAGAAAATTAAAAATATAATCATAGAACTATAAATCAGAGAAATTAATAGGAAAATTCAATGTAAAGTATGAAATTCCAAGAAGCATATACTAGCTTTTTATAATCAGGAGGATTAGATATAATGAAAAATACTAAAAATATGAATCATATTTCATGGAATGTAACGCAGAAATGTAATCTTTATTGTAAGCACTGTTACCGTGAATCCAGTCCAGAAGAAATAGACAATGAACTGACAACTGAAGAAGGAAAAAAGCTACTTAGTGACATGAAACGAGCTAATCTAGGGGCAATAGTCTTTAGTGGAGGAGAACCTCTATTAAGGCCAGATATATTTGAACTTATAGAATACGCCTCCTCTTTAGGTATTATGCCTCTTATGGGTTCAAATGGAACCTTAATAACATCTGAAGTTGCTAAAAGGTTAAAATTGAGTGGGCTAAAGGCCATAGCTATAAGTGTGGATAGCTTAAATAAAGATATTCATGATGATTTTAGAGGAAAAGAGGGTGCGTTAGCAGAAGCCTTAATAGGCATAAAAAATAGTATAGATGCAGGTCTGAAAGTGCAAGTAAATACAACAATTTCAAAATATAACTTAGATGATATTGATGAGATTATAGACTATGCAGAGAAGATTGGGGCATTGTCATCCCATATATTATTTTTAGTAGATGTAGGCCGAGGTAAAAACATTGATTCTGCACAACTTGACATAGTTGAATACAAAGATAGTATAAATAAAGTTATTGGAAAAAAGTTGAATATAAAGCTTAAACCTACTTGTGCTCCACAGTATAAAGTTGAGGCAATGTTTAGAGGTATAGCAACTGTTGGGGGAAGAGGATGTATTGCTGGAATAAGTTATTGTTCTGTACTTCCAAATGGAGATGTACATATCTGTCCATATACTCATGTTAAGGTAGATAGTATTAGAGAAAGAGATTTTGATGATATTTGGCAAAATAATCATGTATTTTTAAGACTTAGGGACTATTCTCAATATAAAGGAAAATGTGGCAGTTGTGAGCATATAGAAATTTGCGGTGGATGTAGAGCAAGAGCTTTTTTAGCAACAGGAGATTGGTTAGAATCTGATCCCTATTGTCTTTTAGATATTTAAAGAGAGGAGAGTCGATTTAGTGAAATGGAATATGACAGTAAGAGATTTAACCTCAATTTCTATATGTATAGCAATAGCGGTAGTACTTGGTAAAGTATTAGGAATATTACATGGAGTCCTACCATTTTCCAGGTCTATAGTTAATGCACCATTTTATAGTTTTCTTATAGCAGTTATGCTTTATAGAACAAAGAAGCCTGGAACAATGACATTGTTTGCCTTAGGATACGGAGCTATAATGATAGGCATATCTTCAATTTTTATGAGTATTGCAGTAGTTATAGGTGGAATTCTTGGTGATTTAATTCTTATCACCGTAGTTAGAAAATATGATTCCAATCTTAAAATTGCACTTTGCGCTCCAATTTATTCAGCAGGAGGAATATTAGGTACATTTATAGTAGTTACATATATAACAGAAAGCGCAAGATATGTGTTTAAAGGGCCAATTGCACTTATTATAAGTATTGTATCAGTGTATATTATTGGGTTATGTGGTTCATTATTAGCAATGAAAATAATGCCATCAAAATTAGAAGCCGCAGGAAGTTATAGAAAGGTGGATGATGAGGTACAAAGTTAATTACACATACTTACATAAGTGAGTATAACTCAACAACTCAAGTGTTTGGGACTTGAGTTGTTTTTGGAAAATACAATATTATCAATGTTTGATCTACCAAGTTTATGGTATCTGTATTTATATTAGCTTAGTTTTACTTTCTATTCCAGAAACGTTGCTGAGCAATTGCAGAGATAAATTCATTTTCGAAGTTAGGATTGTTAGTAGCAAAAATCACACCTGCAAAGTTATTGTTTTGTGATAAGCAAACATAAGACTGTCCAGTTGTTGATATGCCTATTGGCTTATAATGTTTATATGCCTCCTTATAAAACTCCATGATATTTTGCTTAAATTGATCTTGATCATTTGCATATCCTCCAACAATATAGAACGAGTCATATAAGACTGAAGATTTTGTTTTAAAAGTCCCATCAACTGTTAGTTGCATACCGTCATTTCCTGTAACAGTACCTAATCTTTCGCTAATTATATCTATAAATACGCCGTAATCTTGTAGTAAGTTTAGTACATTCCTTACTTCTTTTCCATTAAAATTATCACCAATCAATACCGCAACTTTTTGAGTATAGGCACAGTGGGGTGTATTAGCTATACTAATTGCTGGAGAGCTTTCAGATACAGGAACATTAGAACCTTCCGGTCTTTCTACACCAATATTATCTGCAATAGTACATGCCATTTCCCTATCTACATTTACCCACATTTTAACATTTTGTTCCCTAATTGATTTGTTTTTTACAGATTGAAGATGAAAAATAAATGTGTCTGTAAGGTCCTGCTTCTCGAAAGCTTCTAAGCTGTTCCAAAATAGTCTGGCTTGTGAAAAATGATCATGGAATGAGTCGCTAGGGGCTTCTCTGGTTAGATGACCTTCTACCTTCTCTGGATAGTATGAATAACCACCCTCACTTGGGGGAGTTTCTGCTGGTGTATTACCCGCTAATGAATTTTCATGATAATTTACATAATCAATATCAATTGGGTATTTAGAATAACCATCTCGATTGTTAGTATTTACTTTAGATATAGGCTTGTTAACTGGTATTTCATTAATATTTCCTGTACCAAGTCTATGATAATCTGTATCCCTATAAGCAAAAAGTCTTCCTTGTAAAACAGGATCATTGGTCACGCCTATTCCTGGAACAAGGCTTGCAGGATCAAAGGATGATTGCTCTTCTTCTGCAAAAAAATTGTCAACTAATCTATTCAAAGTTAATTTACCTATAGATTCAACAGAAACTACCTCTTCTGGCCATAGCTTTGTAGCATCCAAAACATCAAAATCATACTTAAACTCATCTTCTTGAGGAATTAATTGTACACCTAATTCATACTCAGGATAAGCACCTTTTTGGACTGCTTCTACTATATCACGACGATGAAAATCTGGATCCACTCCACCAATTACATTGGCTTCATCTAGTAACAATGAATGAACTCCAAGTTTAGATTTCCATACAAATCTAACAAAAGTTGATTTACCCTGTTCATTAATAAGTCTAAATGTATTAACAGGCCACCCGTCCATCATACGCCAACTTCTTGGACGACCCCTTAGAGACATTAGCCACATTACCATATGTGCTGATTCTTGATTGTTTGCCACATAGTCCCAGAACCTATCCTGTGCAACAGTAGCTTGAGGAATATCTGTATTTGGATTTGGTTTTACTGCATGAGTTACATCCATAAATTTTATGGCATCTGCAAGGATGAATACGGGGAATTGAAGTGACAACATATCATAATTTCCTTCTTGAGTATAAAACTTAACTGCAAATCCACGTATATCTACAGCTGTATCTTTAGAACCTTTACTTCCAACAAAGTTGGAGAATCGAGTAAAAACAGGCGTTATAGTGCCAGGCTTTTGTAGAAAATCTGCTATAGTGTATTTTTTCATTGATTTATAAAGTTCAAAATCTCCATATAATCCAAATCCCCTAGCATGAACTATCTTTTCTGGTATTCGCTCTCGATTTAAACGTGATTGTTTTCTATAAAAATGAGTATCTTGTAATGCTAAAGGCCCACGTTTTCCTGCTCTTAGGCTCCACCTATCATTTGAAATTTTAAAACCAGAATCGCTGGTCATTTTTTTCTCTGGACCTGTATTTTGTCTACGATATTGTTCCAGTTGTTCATCTTTATTGTCTTTACCAAGAGGTGCTTTGCTTTTCTCATTGCTCATGTTCTCCTCTCCTTTTAAGTATTTATTAATTGAATTACATTACACTATATTCATTTTTTTTGAATTTGCTACTGGATAGCTTGTAGTTAAGACGGAAGTAATAACTCTTCAGGAGGTACGAGTGCAGAGCTTAGAATGGGATGTATTATTAAAAAAATTGGCAATTCATATTTTGCAAGACTAATAGATGACATGAAAGAAAGAAAGTCGTAAAGGATGCCTGGTGATTAATATCTTCATTGGTAGGGTAATAGAAGACTAATGTGAGTAAATCACAAGGAGGTTTGTATATAAATGGATTTTACTATATTAGTAGGTGGAGCAGCAGGACAAGGAATGGATACCTTTGCAAATATATTAGAAAAATCACTTAAGAGAAGTGGATTCTATATATTTAGTCACAGTGACTATATGTCAAGAGTAAGAGGTGGTCACAATTTCATGCAAATTAGGTTTTCAGATAAACCTATATCGACATATGCAGAAAAGGTTGATATTATATTCGCATTAAATGATGAGACAGTGAGTGTACATGAAAACAAGTTAAAGGAAAATGGGATTATAATTTTGGATGAAGGCTTATCTAAAGAAAAAGATCTTGTTTATTTGCCCTTAGAAAAAACAGCTAAAGATTTGGGAAACATAAGAGTATCCTCAACAGTAGGATTAGGATCTATGTTAAAGTATTTTGGACTCCCAAAAGATGAGACTAAAAAGATAATTAGAGAAGAATTTAATGAGAAAATTGCAGATGTAAATTTAAAGGCTTTAGATGAGGGCTATAACTTAATAGATACTAAACATAAATTAGAAACAAAAGAGGATAAATCAATTTTAATAAATGGAAACAATGCGGTTGCATTAGGTGCCATTGCAGCTGGTTGTAGATATTATTGCGGTTATCCTATGACTCCTTCCACTGGAGTATTTAATTATATGTCACTTAAATCAGAGGAAATGGGAATAGTTATAGATCAAGTAGAAGATGAGCTTGCAGCTTTAAATATGGCACTTGGAGCTTCTTATGCTGGTGTTAGGGCCATGACAGGATCATCTGGTGGAGGAATAGCTTTAATGTCAGAAGCATTTAGTTTAGCAGGTATTATAGAGACACCTGTAGTGGTTATAAATGTTCAAAGGCCAGGGCCTGCTACAGGATTACCTACAAGAACTGAACAAGCTGATTTAAGGTTTATGGTTCATATAGGACACGGAGAATTTCCAAAAATGATAATATCCTTGAGAGATGGAGAAGATGCCTTTTATCAGACTGCAAGGGCATTTAACTTAGCAGAAAAATATCAAATACCAGTTATCCTATTAAGTGATCAAAGCTTAGCTGATTCTTCAGTTACTTATGATCCGTTTAAATTTGAAAAGATAAGTATTGATAGATACCTTTCTGGTGAAGAAGCTATAACTGAAGGACAAAGATATAAGAGATATAAGTATACAGAAGATGGAGTTTCCCCTAGAATAATTCCTGGCAAGATAGAGAATCAAGTAGTATTAGTAGATAGTGATGAGCATGATGAGTATGGAAATATAACAGAATCGGCAGAAGTTAGAACTAAAATGGTGGATAAAAGGGCTAAAAAGTTTGAAAGTCTTAAAAAAGAAGTCCAAGAACCTTGGTTAATAGGTGAAGAAGAACCAGAACATATAATTGTAGCTTGGGGATCTTTATATGGAGCTGTAAAGGAAGCAGTAGAAACACTTAATTCAGAAGGCGTTTCAATTGGAGCATTAGTTTTTGGTGATATATGGCCTCTTCCTACAGAAAAGCTAGGGAAGATGTATAAAACAGCTAAAAATTTAATTACTGTTGAACAGAACTCTACAGCTCAATTAGATAGTCTAATAAGAGAAGAAATGTTAATAAAATGTAATCATAAAATATTAAAATATGACGGTAGAGCCTTTTCTGGAGAAGAAATCTATAAGAGAATAAAAGAGGAGGTATTATAATGCAAAAAGAATATAATCTTTATGAACCATCTTGGTGTCCAGGATGTGGAAATTTCATGATAAGAACTGCATTAAAACAAGCTTTAGAAGAATTACAAATACCACCACACAAAGCTGTAATTGCATCCGGGATAGGACAAGCAGCAAAAATCCCACATTATATAGGAGTAAATGGATTTAACGGATTACATGGTAGAGCTATGCCACCTGCAATAGCTATAAAATTATCAAATAAGGATTTAAATGTAATAGTTGAATCTGGAGATGGGGATAGTTATGGTGAAGGTGGAAATCATTTTATTCATGGGGTAAGAAGAAATATAAATATAGCACATTTCGTTCATAACAATCAAATATATGGACTTACGAAAGGTCAAGGTTCACCAACTACAGCAGAGGGACAAATAACCACATTACAATTTGACGGTGTAAAGAATACACCTCTAGATCCCTTAGCTTTATCATTAACGCTTGGTGCTGGATTTGTGGCCAGAGGATTTACAGGAGATCTACCGCATCTTGTAGACTTGATGAAACAAGCAATTAGCTTTAAAGGCTATGCTCATTTAGATATACTTCAACCATGTGTAGTATGGAATAAAGTAAATACTTTTCAATGGTATAAAGATAGGGTATACAAACTATCTGATGATTATGACAATACAAATTATGAAGATGCTTATAAAAAAGCAAAAGAATTTGGAGACAAAATCCCAATAGGAGTTTTATATAAAGTTGAAAAACCAACATATGAAGATTCATTTAAATTTATCAGAGATGGAAAAGCTTTGGTAGATAGGGAGTTAAACCCTTTAGATGCAAAGGTATTGATGGAGGACTTTATTTAGGACTTTAGTAATTTTTAAATTAGCAAAATAAATTTATAAGATATACAAGGTCAAAAAACGGTAAAGAAAGACTGTTTTTTGACCTTTTTTTTATTTATCCAATGGTTCATTACTATTCGATAATTTTTCTTTCATAAATTTAACTATATATATATCTAATTCTTGGCTCTTTTTTATTAATTCATTTTTATCATAATGACCTGATTCTATAATTTTGTGAATGTCCTTTCTTAAGGATTCTAATTTATATAACATTTGACTCCCCCATTTATGAATTTAATAGTTTTTGAACATTTTAAAAAAATCAATCATTTATTATACATTTTATGACTAAAGGTCATAAAATGCAATAATTATTTTTATATGTCATATTTCATAAGTGAGTTAATCAAATCATATTATAATGATACAGAGGTGGTTTAATGTTCTCTTATCGGCTAAAACAATTACGCGAAAACTTAGGTATAACTCAAAATGAATTAGCAAAAATGCTTAACTTAACACAAAGTACCATAGCATATTATGAAAATGGAAGAAAAATGCCTACATTAGAAAACGCAATAATTATAACGAAATTATTTAATACTAGTTTAGATTATTTAGTTGGTGTGTCCAATTGCCCAACTATTGAATATATAAAAGAAAATCAAGATACATACTTTTCAAATATATCATTAAATGATATTAACAATCTATCTTCTGATAGCTTAAAAGATTTGAAGGATTTTATAGATTTTCTAAAGTTTAGGGATAAGCAAAAAAAAAGTTCTCAAAATAGCAAATATGAATAATAATTAAGGGTCAAAACCTGTAGAGAACACAGATTTTGACCCTTAATTATTATTCAAACTCTTTTTTCTGAAAAAATTGCATTTTAGATTATATGGTGTACAATATAATTGCAAGCAATTGAATAGATAGGAGGATTCTATGAAAAATTATGAGTTTCTATTAAAGGGTTAATTATGTTTTTCAGATATTAATTATCCAATGTTTTTCTCTTTTAAATCTTAGTAAAGAGGAGTACTTACAATTACTCACTCAATTAAAAACACTAACTAAAAATATAGGAGGATAAAAAAATGAAAAAATTATATGAAACAGCAATGATAAGTGAAGGTGGCAGAAATGGTAAGGTAAGCTCACCAGATGGTTCATTAGAACTAGAAATTTCAACACCTGGTGGTGGAAAAAATGGAACAAATCCAGAACAACTTTTCGCAGCTGGTTATAGTGCATGTTTCAATTCAGCCTTGGAATTAGTTTTGTTACAATCTAAGAAAAAAGTAAAGAGTATTGTTAAAGGAATTGTTTCCTTAGTTGAAAATGACAACAAAGGAATTGAAATAGCAGTTGTACTAGAAGGTAAAATTGAAGGGTTTTCTGCAGAAGAGACATTAAAGTGGATGAAAAAGGCCCATGAGCTATGTCCTTATTCAAAAGCTACTAAAGGAAATATAGATGTAGAATTAAAGGCAAAGTAAAAACTTAATTGCTTAGCTGAAATTGGCATAGAATTCTCCTTTCTATTTGTTTTAACAAATAATGTGAAATTATCCCATTCCGTTGGTTATTGTGAATTATTTTTATTAAGCTTCTTTCATTTTTGAAAATATTACTAGTAGATTATAGATAAAATCCAATTAGTTTATATAATATAATTTAATATCATGATCAATAGCATGCTTATTACCCTATTTACACATTTCTTCAAGTGTAACTTTTAAGTTTTTTGCATTTACCACCGATTAAATCCATAGTTAGTTCTATTGAACAAATGAATGAATATATGTATCAAAAATCTGAACTGAATATTTGTAAAAAAGTGCTTTAAGAGTTTGTAAATTTTTGAGACAAAACGATAAAGTTTATGCAAATTAATTATTAATTAAGGAGTGTACAAAAATAGAAAATGACGTAATTAAATCAATAAGAAATAGAAGAAGTACAAGAAAGTATAGCTTTAGGAACTGTATGGGTAGGGTTATCTAGGTTCTTCTTTACACTTAATGACGAAGTTAAAGAGTTGAAATTACCAGATGGATATGAGCCATTTTATGCTGTAGCAGTTGGTTATAAAGAAAATTATAGGGTTTTAGGACCATCAAAAATAAATAAGAAAGTTATCAATTATATAAGATAATATATAATTAAATTAAAAGGAGAAGATTATGCTAAATTTCAATTATTCAATACCAACAAAAATATTTTTTGGAAGAAACAAAATAGAAGTACTTGCTGAACAGGTTAAGAATTATGGATCTAATGTATTGCTTGTATATGGTCGAGGAAGTATAAAAAGAAATGGAATATACGAGAAAATCACAGATATTTTTAATAAAAATGATATAAGGTTTTGGGAGTTGTCAGGAGTAGAGCCTAATCCAAGAATATCAAGTGTAAGAAAAGGAATTGAAATTTGTAGGGAAAATAAAATAGATATTATACTTGCTGTAGGTGGTGGAAGTACAATTGATTGTTCAAAGGTTATAGCAGCAGGGTATTATTATGATGGAGATGCATGGGATATTGTTCTTAATCCAAAAAAAATAGTTAATGTACTTCCAATTGCAAGCATACTAACATTAGCTGCAACAGGCTCTGAAATGGATGCTGGAGCAGTAATTACAAACCTTGAAACAAGTGAAAAGCTTAGTACAGGACACAAAGATATGGCCCCAAAATTTTCAATATTAGACCCAACCTATACATTTTCAGTAGCTAAAAATCAAACAGCAGCAGGTACAGTAGACATCATGAGCCATATTTTTGAAGTATACTTTAGCAATACAAAAGGAGCTTATTTACAAAATAGAATGGCAGAAGCAATTATGAAAACCTGCATAAATTATGGTCAAAAAGCTATTGACGAACCTGAAAATTATGAAGCTAGGGCAAATTTAATGTGGGCTTCAAGCCTTGCGATAAATGGCTTATTAAGCTATGGCAAAGAAGTAAAGTGGAGTGTTCATCCAATGGAGCATGAGTTAAGCGCATTTTATGATATTACTCATGGAGTTGGTCTTGCAATTTTAACACCACATTGGATGGAATATGTTTTAAATGACAATACGGTAGATAAATTTGTTGAATATGGAGTTAATGTTTGGGGACTTGATTCTATTGATGATAAATATGAGATTGCTTATAATGCTATTAAAAAGACAAAAGAATATTTTGTATCATTAGGATTACCTTCTTCATTGGTAGAAGTAGGTATTGAAGAAGAAAAATTAGAAGAAATGGCCAAGCAAGCCACTGTAAGAGGAAAGGTGGGGAATTTTAAGCCTTTAGAAACACAAGATGTGCTTAATATATATAGGGCAGCTTTATAATAAGGGCGATTTACATGAATTGGTAATCATATCAGATTAATATTTTTGCTCTCAATACATCCATTGAAGTAGCTATGTATGGAGAATATGGAAAAGGCAGAGTATATTTGAATATTCTGCCTTTTTTATTTTATAACATTTCAAAGAATGCTTGAATTCTTGTTTGAACTTGTCCAAAATCTAACATAGAATAATCAGATTCAATATATAAATATGGCAGTTTCAAGTCATTATTTACATATTTTTTAACTGATGTAGATTCAATGGCATAAGTATGGCAAGCTTGCAATACAACTTCTATTACTGCGTCTACTTGAAATTCTTCACAAATTGTTCTTATATCATCAAGTCTTCTTCCATTAGGACTCATAACAGAACAGCTGATTTTTAAATATTTTTCTGTAATTGCATCTATCGGATCTTTTGTTTCATCAATCATTTCTTGCTTTTCTCTAATGCCCGAGCAATTGTCATAAGCTACAATATCTCCACCAGCATCTTCAATAGTTTTAAGAATTTTTTCTCTAACTCCATTTACAGGACAACCAGTTACTAATATTCTGGGTCTGTTTGTTTTAGTTCCTTTTAAATTTTTCTCCCAATTTTCCCTCAGTTCTTTTGTTCTGGCTATTAATTTTTCATTTTTATCTTTCCTATCAAATATAAATGAAAATCCATCTTGAGTACTATTCATTTCAACACCTTTTACTGCTGGAGGAACTAGTTTACCAAGTTCGAAATATTCCATCAAGTTTTTTCTTTCTATATTTCCTATTTTAATAGATTCTTGAAGTTTTTCTTTAGTTATTTCTACATTGAATTTTTCTTCGAATTTTTCTTTAAGTCTTACTATTTCAGATTTCCATAGGTCGAAGGATGCCTTGGTGTCTGATGTTTGAGGTAATTGCATAACATAAGTATCTTTAATATCATTCATAAGTTCATACATTTTTTTCTTGCCATCACAAGTAGTCTCACCTAAGATCATATCTGAAAAATAGAAAAAAGGGCATGTATCAGATATAGCAAAACCATAACTTGCCTTTATTAAAGGACACAAATTCTTAGGTAAATCTCTTTCTGCATATTGAATAGGTTTATCACTAGTAGCGCATAATCCTACTGGAATAGCACCAGCTGCATAAATGAGTTCTGATGGTGAGTATGTGCAAAATACTCCAACTATATCTTGTCCTGTTTCTTTTAGTTCTTTCATAGCTATAAAACTATTACGTTTGGCCTCATCAAATGAATCAATTTCTTTAGGTAATTCATACATAATTATTCTCCTTTATTTTATATAAATTTGGATTATATTAAATAAAATTGTTAGCTAAAATTATAAAATTAGATTTCAGTCCAAGGATATTTACCTATAATCCAGTATATTTATTAATTTTTCAATAAATTATAATTCTTTTGCAAGTATCCCTGCACCTATAGAACCTGCAAATCGTGCTAATGAATTAGTTTCTACATTACGTTCTAGTTTTAGTGAAAGTAACTTTACAAAAGATTCTACCTCACATAATCCCCCTGTTAAAAAAACTTTTTCTCCAATTCCATGCTTATATAGCATGGAGTAAACTCTACCTGTAATTGAATTAATTATACCTCTTGCAATACTTTCTTTTTTTGTTCCACTAGCTATTAAACTAATTACTTCAGATTCAGCAAATACTGTACACATATTTGTAATACTAATATCTTCTCCTAATAAGGCCATATTTGCTAATTCATCTATAGATACTCCAAGTACATTTGACATAAGCTCCATAAATCGGCCAGTGCCTGCGGCACATTTATCATTCATAGTAAAATCAGTTACTCTGCCATTTTCTAAAGTAATAATTTTTGTATCTTGTCCACCTATATCTATTACTGTACAGTTATCACCCATCAAATAATAAGCCCCTTTACCATGACAGGTTACTTCTGTAATATTTTTATCTGCATAAGAAACTGATATTCTACCATAGCCTGTAGCTATTACATTTGAATCCTTTAATAATATTCCATTGTCTTCTAATTGATCTTTTATTGTTAAAGCTGTTTCAATACTACTCCATCCGGTTGGCATGGTAAAATTCTTAATTAGTTCTTTTTCATCAAATACAGAAACCTTTGCAGCTGTAGATCCAATGTCGATACCTATATAATTCATTTTATCACCCCTTTTTATTCCTATATTATATTTTATCATATAAAAAACTATCCTATAATTCGACTTATCTATAGTTTGCTTGGCAATATAAAAAAAATCTATATAGGGACTTCACTAGGGGCCTATTGATATTAGATTTTTTGTTTAAATATAAAAGAAGCATTACAAGTTTCTAAAATGATATTTACTGCGTCAGATATATAATAATAAAAGGAGTTAAAAAATAAAGAATATTTATCTTTAAGATTAGATCTATATTTTTGATATTTATCAATACAATTTAATGATTACATTGAAATTATAATCTTTGCATAAGTTATCACTGATATTTTTAAATTGGTGATAATTTTTTTTGTCTATTATATTGATTTATTATGATATATTTAGACTTTAGTACTATTACATAAAGAATAATTTATAAAGAAAAATATAAATAATAATGAACCAAATAAGTAGTACTTGTCTCTATATAGTAGATGCATCTAAGAAACCAGGTATATTATTGCAAGAAAGAGAGTTAATAATTAATGTTCAAAATGGTGATATGCAATAAATTACACAAGTAGAAGAAGAATTTTTAGATAATAAAGAAAGTCAATTAGTAGGCCATATAAATGGAATAAATTTATACTATTATCAACAAGATTATAAATTTGTACCATCAAATTATGAGCTTACTGAAGAAGATAAAAATAATATGGAGGCAGGACAACTTGAAATATCATATGGCGAATCTGATATAAAACTTTCTCATGTCCAAGGTCTATCTTGGTATGAAGATGGGCTAGAGTATATGATAATGGGTGGTGATTTTGGATTTACAGTAGAAGAAATGATAGATATGGCAAGAGTTATTATCCAACAGTAGTTATTCAAAGAGGTTATTGGAAAATAGTTAGCCAATTGAAATAGTCTGGTAAATTGATTACACTTAGTAAGTGATTAAATTGAAGATAAAATTATATAATATTAAATTATTAATTTAGCTAGAAAATTATACAAAAACCCTGGGAGTTCAAAAATTTGAACACTGGGGTTTTTTATATAATAAAATGTATTCAAAAAGGGAAAGGTATAGATATGTAGTGATTAAGTTTGTTGATTAATTATATAAAAGAATATATTTTAAAAGAAAGAGGAGATAAAATGAAATTAAAAGTCCATGATGAGAGACTTACTCTTACAAATGGGAATTATCATTCTTTGGTAAATGCAAGAAAACCTAAGGGAATAGAAGAAAAAAGTGCCTATTTGGTTGGAACAGGTATTGCAGCACTGGCCGCAGGTTGTTTTTTAATTCGAGATGCCCATATGAATGGTGGAAAGATTACATTTTTAGAACAATTGGATATTCCAGGTGGATCCTTAGATGGAGCAGTTCGTCAAAATGCAGGATATGTGGCTCGTGGAGGACGTGAAATGGGTCATCATTTTGAAGTTTTATGGGATTTATTTAGTTCACTGCCTTCCACTGAAGATCCAGACATGACTGTATTAGATCATTTTTACTATACCAACTATGATGATCCAAACTCCAGTAATTGTCGTATTACTAAAAATCAAGGTGAACGTTATGACAATGGAAAATTTAATTTAGGACAGGAATTATCAAAAGAATTAGCTGCCTTCGTAATGATGTCAGATGATAGTCTTCAAAATAAAACTATGGAAGATGTATTTTCAGAAGAACTTTTAAACACTGATTTTTGGACATATTGGAGAACTATGTTTGCTTTTGAAAACTGGCATAGTGCCCTGGAAATGAAGTTATATATGAATCGTTTCATACATCATGTTGGGGGACTTCCAGATCTTTCAGCATTGCAGTTCTCACGTCATGATCAGTATACTGCATTTATAAAGCCTATGGTTAAATATTTAGAAGATCATGGAGCAAAGTTTGAATATGGTGTTACAGTAAATAACGTAGAATTTGAAATTACGGAAGATAAAAAAACTGCCAGGAAAATAATTGCAGTAGATAAAGGTGGAAAAGATATATCTATAGATTTAAATGAAAATGATTTTGTATTTATCACAAATGGTTCAATGACAGAAGGATCTGGATATGGAGATGACAATACACCAGCAGTATTTAATAAAGAGCTAGGTGGAAGTTGGAATCTGTGGAAGAATATAGCTAAACAATCAAAAGAGTTTGGTAATCCAGATAAATTCTGTGCAGATCCAGAAAAGTCTAATTGGGAATCTTGTACAGTAACTTGTCATGGCGGACGGGTACCTGAATATATTGAAAAAATCACTAAACGTTCACCATATGGTGGTCGTACTGTAACTGGTGGTATAGTTTCAGCTGTTGACTCTTCATGGTTGATGAGTTGGACTATAAATCGCCAAGAACAATACTATGGTCAACCAGAAGAAGATGTTGTAGTTTGGGTATATGGATTATTTTCTGATATTCCTGGAGATTATATTAAGAAGGCTATGAGAGATTGTACAGATAAGGAAATTACAAAAGAATGGCTATATCACATAGGAGTACCTGTAGAAGAAATTGATGAATTAGCAGAATCTTGTACTGCAATTCCAGTTATGATGCCCTTTATAACATCTCAATTTATGCCACGTGAATTTGGAGACCGCCCATATATCTTACCAAAAAATGCAGTAAACTTTGCTTTTCTTCGACAATTTGCTGAAACATTAGATAATCCAGGTCGTGATACTGTATTTACTATTGAATACTCAGGACGTACGGCTATGGAGGCAGTCTATGCTTTAACTGGGGTGGAAAAAGGAGTACCTGAGGTATATGCTTCTAGATATGATATAAGATATCTACTAAATGCAGGCAAAGCTTTATTAGATGGGGAAAAACCAGATATCAATTTATCACCAATGGTACAACAAATGATTGGTCAACGAATAGCAGGAACAGAAATTGAAGAGCTATTAAAAGAATATGAAATAATCTAGTGATATTTGAATGTATTTATTAAATTAAAATCCCGAGAAAATTCAATCGGGATTTTAATTTATATTTATTTAGTACTAAGGAGGAATATTTTATGACAGAAGAAAATAATTATAATAAAAATTATAATCCTACCATAGAAGGAATGCAAAACTGCTATAAAGAAGATTTAAGAAATAAAGTCTTGAAGTCATTAGAATATAAAAACAATAAAATTGAAAATAGACAAGGATTATTTTTTGAAAGATTTAGAAGGTTTGAAGAAATAAATGATAATGTTTCCTATGACTCAAAAAAAGAAAGTATTTACTATAAGAAATATAAAAAATATATAGAAGAAGAAACAATTAAAAAAGGTAAAGAAATAGAAAGAATAGAAAACTTGATCAACTATGAAAGGTTTTTTCTTCGTTGGGAAAGAAGAGTTAATAAAGATAGTATGGGTTTTGGTCACTATGGTAGTAACTCTGCTACCAGATATAGGGTTGACTCAATAAAGCATTTGGAAAAGCAACTAGAAGAATTATTAAATACTTCTAAAGAGGCATGGGAATTCTACTATAAACGTAAATTGCTAAAAGATATAAAAGATAATAGAAATCAAAGACTTATAAATGTACCTTATGTATCTGAGACCAGGCGAAAGGTATTAGATTCTTTAGATCTAGGTATTCCGGTATATATAGTTGGACATTTAGGAAGTGGAAAGACTCAATTAGCAACTGAGGTAGCTTTAAATTTTACTATTCAAAATAGAATCCAAAGTGAACTAGAAGAAAAAATGGAAGAGTGGTTTACTCTAAACCCAAAAGCTAGTGAAAATGATGCCTGGGAAAAGTTTGAGATATTTAATAGAGAAAGACGAGATTACTATGAAAATATCTTAATTAATGGACAAAAGAAAGAAATAGAATCTCTACAAGCACTTTTTATATCGGGTTCACGTAATTTAACTTATGAAGATATGTTTGTTGAAAAGACCTTGTCCCTACAACAAAGTTTTTCTAAAGGTTCATTTTCAGATTATCTTAATATGATTATAGTGGATTTTTACGAGTGGATGGATAAACATAAGGAACAACTATCTGAAATGACAGAAGAAGAGCAGATACAACTTAAAATCCAAATCTGGAAGAGCTTTTCTGATTTATTAGTGGCAAGAAATAGTGCCTTTGGAACAGAAATTCAAAAGAAGGAAAAGGAGATTTTAATAGCAGTAAAAGAAGGGAGGCCTGTTATAGTAGATGAATTGAATACAATTGCCATGCAAAATTTAATTGGTTTAAATGATATATTGCAAAGTCATATAGGAAGTACTGCCTATATTACAGGTGTTGGTCCTGTTAGGATTAAAGCTGGATTTGGATTTATAGGAACAGGGAACTTATCTACTGAAATGGTAAATTATGAAGGAACAAATGAATTAAATCCAGCTTTTAAATCACGGTTTACTATTATTGAATATAATTATGTACCTCAAAGTATTAGCGGATCTTTGGAAGTTCAAGAAAGACCAGAAGAAAATCAACTTTTTAGAATAATATTAACAGGATTAGCTAATGAAGATGGAAGTATTCATATTCCTAGTTCAACTAGGACATTAGAAGAATTATTTAGATTTGCCCAATTAAGTAGAGTAACACAAGATATATTTATAAGTAAATGGACAAATAATCAGGATAAGGATAGTCCTGGATTTGAAGATTTAGAATTAAGAGAATCAGTATTATCTATACGTAATATTTTACATGTATTAGACAATTGGAATCAGGGAGAGGAAAAGGACTTATCTAAAGCCCTATGGGATGGCTTTATAAGTTCAATTACTTATGCAGATGATCAAAATTATATATTGTCTCAAGCAGTGCGGTTTGGATTTTTTCCTCCAAGTGAGGGATGGAATATTGAAACAAAGACCATAGGTCAAGGTATAACAACATATGAAGAGATTCGTACACGACCATATAAATATATTCGCTCGGAAATAGATACTTTGAGTTATTTAGATATAATTAATTTAATATTTGGTAAGGGACCTGAAATTAAGAATTTGCCAAAGGACCTATTAGACATATTCAAAGATGATATAGAGGGTCTAGAAAAGATCAGTGTAGATAAGTATCAGGAATTAGATGAAAGACTAAGCCATATGGAGCATTCAAAAAACTTACTAGAACATTTAGAAGATAATGGTGATCCTAAGTGAGATTGAATTTATCCATAGATATAGAAGATTATAAGAAAAGAATAAATGTCTTAAGAAAAGATTTAGATAATTCAAGACAGTCTGGAGTCTTAAGTGATGATTTTCAAGAAGAATTAGATAAACTTTCACAAATAGAAGACCAACTATTAACAGAATTAGTTCCTTACTATAGGGCCTATGCTACTAATTCTAAAAAAGATTCCATAGAAGTAAATACAATAGAACAATTAGGCTCATTTAAATTTGATAGCTTTTTACAAAGCATGTTAAGGATAAATAAAAACCTATTTATCGCAAGTGGAATAAACAACAAAGTTCAATTTTTTTATTTGGAAGGATTTGATGATTCTAATCTTAATAAAATAAAAATAGAATGGGGCCCCCCTATAAAAGAAATAAAAGAAAATATTTCTTTTATTTACAAGTTGAACAATGAAGAAATTTTGCTTTTAGGTGTAAAGGGAGCAAGCTACATTATATCCATAAATGCTGTAAATAAATTGCCAGATTTAAAGGAAGAAATCAAAGTTAAAACTATTAGAAAAGATTATGATTTAAGAGGGTTTGGAAGAGTTTTAGAAATTAGAGATAATTTATTTGTAGTAGAAGATAAAGCTGATAGATTAACATTATTTGAAATTAGAAAAGAAGATAATGAATTTCGTATAATTGTATATAGAGATATATATTGTACTATTGCAAATATAACTGATATGCAAAAGATATGTGAAGATAATTTTTCAGTAGGAACAAAGGAGGGTATAGTATATTTCATAAGATATATAAATGGTCAATTTGAATTTCTAGGAGAAGTATTTGTTTTCGATGACAGGGTGAGAAAACTAGGATATCTTGAGGATAAAAACGGGGAATATAGTTCAGTAATAGTCATGGGAGATAATGGACAATGCAAAATATCTTCTTTAAAAGAAGATATAGAAACAGAAGGAA
>CAZMMV010000030.1:0-17101 GCA_964567475.1 uncultured Tissierellaceae bacterium
CAAATAGGTTCTAGTCTTGTGGGAGTAGTATATGTATTAGATGAGCCTAGTATAGGACTTCATCAAAAGGACAATAACAAATTGCTAAAGACTCTTAGGAATTTAACAGACTTGGGAAATACATTAATAGTAGTAGAACATGATGAAGATACTATGTATATGGCAGATCATATAGTAGATATAGGCCCAGGTGCTGGTATTCATGGAGGATATATAGTAGAAGAAGGTACAGTGGAAGATATAAAAAACAATGAAGAATCTATAACTGGACAATATTTATCTGGCAAAAAGAAAATTAAATTACCAGAAGTAAGAAAAAAACCAAATGAAAAATGGATAGAAATAAAAGCTGCAGAAGAAAACAATTTAAAGAAAATAGATGTAAAGATACCCATAGGTTTATTTACTTGTGTAACAGGCGTATCAGGCTCAGGTAAGTCTTCTTTAGTAAACGGGATACTATATAAGGCTTTGGCCAAACATTTAAATAGGTCGAAATTAAGGCCTGGTAAATATAAGGAAATAAAAGGCTTAGAATATTTAGATAAGGTAATAGAAATTGATCAATCACCAATAGGTAGGACTCCTAGATCAAATCCAGCAACATATACAGGAGTGTTTGATCATATAAGAGATGTATTTGCTATGACACCAGAGGCAAAAATGCGAGGATATAAAAAAGGTAGGTTTAGCTTTAATGTAAAAGGTGGGAGATGTGAAGCCTGTAGAGGTGATGGTATTCTAAAGGTAGAGATGCATTTCCTTCCAGATGTTTATGTACCTTGTGAAGTATGTAAGGGGCATAGATATAATAGAGAGACATTACAAGTAAAATATAAGGGAAAGACTATATCTGATGTATTAGATATGACAGTAGAAGAAGGGGTAGAATTTTTTAAAAACATTCCAAAGATTAGTAGAAAACTAGAAACCTTATTTGATGTAGGTCTTGGATATATAAAAATAGGCCAATCTTCTACAGAATTATCAGGTGGAGAAGCTCAGAGAGTAAAACTGGCAACAGAATTATCTAAAAGATCAACAGGTAAAACTATATATATATTAGATGAACCAACAACTGGTCTCCATACTGCAGATATTCATAAACTAGTAAAGGTCTTAAATCAAATAGTAGACGGAGGAAATACAGTAATAGTTATAGAACATAATCTAGATGTTATAAAAACTGCAGATTATATAATAGACCTAGGGCCTGGAGGTGGAGATAAGGGTGGCAATATTGTCACAACAGGAACTCCAGAAGAAGTAGCTAATGTAAAAGAATCTTATACAGGACAATTTTTAAAAAAGGTATTAAGTTAGAATTTTGTAAATAAAAGACCAAACCAAATTATTAAAAATGATTTGGTTTGGTTTTCGTTCTAACTATTTATAAATTTTAATTATAGTGATATAGTATAAATATAAGTAATTTGTCTGATATTGTATGTAAACTTATTGAATAGAGACAGGAAATAGCTTATAATGGATTGGTTGCATAATAAGATTAAGAGGAGATTGGTATATTGAAAGATGTTGAATTGGCAAAAAAGGTCTTATATGATGAGAATCAAAAGTTAGTTGTAGTAAAAAATGGAGAAATAATATTTAAAAGTAAAGACAGAGGTATTAAACCTATGTATATTTTATCAACTGAGATGAAAGATAAAGTAAAAGGTTCATCTATAGCAGATAGAGTGATTGGTAAGGGAGCAGCTTTACTTTGTACTTATTTAGATATAAAAGAAGTGTATGGTGAGTTAATATCTCAAGGTGGTATAGATGTTTTACATAGATTTAATATTGAATATATTGCAAAAGCTACTTGTTCTTATATACAAAACAGGGATAAAACTGGCTTATGTCCTATTGAAAAGCGTTCTCTAGATATAGAGAATCCACAAATACTTTTACAGAGAATAGAAGAATTTTTACATGAAATAAACTAAAAGAAGAGAGGAGTAGTTAAATGTACGAAAGAAATTATGTTAAAAGATTAGTTATAGCAGGATTATTATTGGCAATTGGAATAATTATACCTTATATATTTCATGCATCAGGAATACCAGGAACTGTATTTTTACCTATGCATATTTCAGTTTTGTTAGGAGGTTTTTTATTACCAGCTCATTTAGCAATTTTATTAGGGATGTTGACTCCTTTGCTAAACAGTTTGATAACTGGAATGCCTATATTTTTTCCAATTGGAATAATTATGATTTTTGAACTTGGGTTTTACGGACTAATAGCTTCTTTATTATATAGAAAAGTAAAATTACCGTCTGTTCTTGCACTTATTCTTTCTATGATAGGTGGTAGGATTATAGCGGGAATTACTGTATTTATCTTAGTTGGATTATTTGCTGTGAAATTAGATCCTATTGCTTTTATAATTGCTGGGGTAACAACAGGTTTACCAGGCATTATAATACAATTAATTTTAATACCAGCTTTAATACACAGTATAACTAGATATACAACTATAGATTTAGATTAAGAAGGGAGAAGATTAAAATGAGTATATTGATTAAAAACATTGACTTAGTAGCAATGGATGGAAAAGAGGAAGTAATCAAAAATACAAATATTTACATTGAAAAAGATAAGATTATTCACATAGGTCAAATTAAAGATAGTATAGAAGTTGAAAGAGAAATTGATGGTAAAAACAAACTAGCTATGCCAGGGCTTGTAAATGGACATACACATGTAGGTATGTCACTTTTAAGAAACTATGCAGATGATGTTCCACTTCATGAATGGTTAAATGAAAAGATTTGGCCAGTAGAGGCAAATTTAAGAGATGATGATGTATATTGGGGTTCACTTTTAAGCATGGTTGAGATGATAGAAAGTGGAACAACTGCATTTTGTGATATGTATTTCTTTATGGATAAGGTAGGAGAAGCTTTAGAATTGTCAGGTATGAAGGGGATTCTTACAAGGGGATTGATAGAAGAGCAAGGGGGTTCTCAAGAAAAGCTAGATGAAACTAGGGAACTTTATAATAAATGGCATGGAAAAGGTAACGGAAGAATAAAAGTAATGGTAGCTCCTCATGCACCTTATACCTGTAGTACAGATTTTTTAATGAAAAGCATGGATTTAGCTAAGGATTTAAATACAGGTATTCATATACATTTATCTGAAACTAAAAAGGAAGTAGAAGACAGCTTAAAAGAACATGGAAAAACTCCTATTAAATATGCATATGATTTAGGAATGTTAGATTTTCACACAATAGGAGCCCATTGTGTTCATGTAACTGATGATGACATAAGGTTAATAAAAGAAAAAGGCATGTTCCCAGTAAATAATCCAAGTAGCAATTTTAAATTGGCAAGTGGATTTGCACCTGTAGATAAAATGCTTAGAGCTGGGATTCCAGTAGCTTTAGGTACAGATGGTTCTTCAAGTAATAATAACTTAAATATGTTTGAAGAAATGCATTTGGCATCTATAGTAAACAAGGCAGTAAATGAAGATGCAATATCAGTTCCAGGTATAAAGGCATTAGAAATGGCAACTATTAATGGAGCTAAGGCACTTGGATGGGAGAAAGAAATAGGATCAATAGAAGTAGGTAAAAAAGCAGATATGATTTTAATAGATACTGATAAATCTCATTTATATCCTAGACACAATATAATATCTGCTTTGGCTTATTCAACTCAAGGTTCAGATGTAGATACTGTTATAGTAGATGGAAAGATATTGATGGAAAATAGAGAATTAAAAACTTTAGATGTTGAAAAGATAAAATATATGGTTGAAAAGAAGGCAAAAGATTTAATTAAAAGATAGATTAAAAGAGATATGGCACTTATCATTTATATAGATAAGTGCCATATCTCTTTTATTTTTAATTCCTAGTTTTTGATGGGTAGGGTAATTGTGAACTCCGTCCCCTCACCATACTTACTTTTAACATTTATATTTCCATTATGTATATCTACTATTGATTTTACTATAGATAAACCTAAGCCAGTTCCACCAGTATTTTTATTTCTGGATTCATCTACTCTGTAAAATCTTTCAAATATATATTTAAGATCTTCTTCTTTTATTCCTATTCCATTATCACTTATATTTAATAAAATATTATCTTTCTTTTTTTCAAGGGCTACTGATATTTTGCCTTGGGTGCTAATATATTTAATAGAATTTGACAGTAAATTATAAACTATTTGTTTAAATTTATCTCTATCCATATAAATTTGAATGTAGTCTTCTATATTGCTTTCAATAACAATGTTTTTATTATTGAGCAATGGTTGAAATGTTCTTATTATATTTTTAAGTTCTTTTGAAATATCAAAGCTAGTTTTATTTAAAATTAGATTATGTTCTTGCAAATTAAAAGAATATTTCAGATTATCAACCAAAGAGGATAATCTATTGATCTCATCCATTAGAATTTTTAAATGTTGGTCACTAGCTTCCCAGACACCATCTATTATCGCTTCAATATGACTCTGTAAAGTAGTTAATGGAGTCCTAAGTTCATGAGAAATATCTGAGGCATATTTTTTTCGTATATTTTCTTGTTTTGCTAGGGTATGGCCTAGATAATTTATAGAATCAGACAGTTCTTTTATTTCTTTTGTATTAGTATTAACTGTAGATTTTGTATTTAAATTTCCTTTTTGTATTTCTATAGCAGCATTTCTTATAGATAGAAGTGGAGCAGTAAGTGATTTAGATAATATTATACTAGTTCCAATTCCAATTAATATAGCAAGTATTGCAGATAGAAAAAGTGACTTAGTCAATGTGTGTTTAAAAATAATAGCACCTTCAGTTAAATGAGAGTTATCTTTGTAACCAATGACTAATCTACCTACTTGTTCATTTTGTTTTAATAATGGGAAAGATTTTTCAACATAATTTCCTTCTAATACTCCATGTTTTTCCATCATTCTTTTATGCATCCTAGCTTTACCTTTATAACTAGAGGAGTAGATAACATTGTTATTTAAGTCTAATACGTCAATAGATAAATTATCCAAGGAAGCATAGGAATTTATTTCTCGTTGATATAGCTTATATTCATTTTCTTCATATAAATTATTTATTTCATCACTAATTTGTTTTAATTTAATATTTTGTTCCTTTATTAGATATGTTTCAAATTTATTATTAATCATAAAATTTGAAATACCACTAACAATAAAGATAGAAAAAAGTATTACAATTACAAAAGACAAGCTTATTTTTCTAGAAAGTTTCATATCTTCTATTTTCCTCCTAAATTTTAAAATAAGTATTATGAAATTCAATTGTATTTATATTATAGCATTTTAATTTGTGTTTTTAATAATAATCATATTTTTGTTTTATATTCTTCATAATTCCTTCACAATCTATCAATATACTGTAGATAGAAGATGAAAGGAGAGAAAATATATGAAAAAAACATTAGTAGTAGTTGCCTTAATATTTACCATTGCTATAGGAACTTTTGCAGTTCATGCAGATACTGGAAACATGCAAAATGTATTTCCAAATAAAAATGGAAATATGAGTTTTAAAAATGGAGAAGGAAGGTTTAATAAAGCTAATAGATTTACCGAAGAGGAAAGAGATAACTTAACTCAAGAAGAAAGGCAAGAATGGTTTGAGGAAAGAACAGAATATAAAAGACAGGCAATAGAAGAAGCCTTAGTAAGTGGAAATATTAGTGAAGAACAAGCTAAAGATTTAGAAGAAGAATTACAAATGAAAAAAGAGTTTCACAAGGAAAATGGATTTAAAGATGGAGTTTGTAATGGAGAAAGATTTGGAATGAAATTAAATGAGGCTATAGGCAGAGGTAATGGTAGAAGAATGAGAAAAAATTGTAGATTTCAATAAGCTTGAAAGCTAAAATTATTATAGAAAACATATAAGTCCAAGATGTTTTAAAATATCTTGGACTTATATGTTTTTTTGTAAATTAGTTTTATTGGAATCGAATTTATAGCCAGCCCCATAAACAGTTTTTATATATTTAGGAGATTTTGGATCCTTCTCAATTTTTTGTCGAATATTTTTTATATGAGTATCTATAGTCCTATCAAAGCCATCATAATCATGACCAAAAGAGGATTGAATTAGTTGGTCTCTTGATAAAACTTGATTTGGATTAGATAAAAGTGTTAAGAAAATTTTAAACTCATTAACAGTAAGGTCTATATCAGTTTTGTTCTTTTTTACTAACATCTTGTCTATTTCAATTTCTAAATCACCATTATTGAAGCTTAGTTTTTCAGCTAATGGAATTTCATCTCTATATGATCTTCTGAGTAAGGCTTTTACCCTACTAATGAGTTCTTTTGGACTAAAGGGTTTAGACACATAATCGTCTGCACCAATAGATAAACCTTCTATTTTGTCCTCTTCTTCAGTTTTTGCCGTTAGCATTATAATTGGAACGTTGGAGAATGTTCTAATTTTCTTGCATAATTCTTCACCAGATAATTTAGGAATCATTAAATCAAGAATTATTAAATGGATATTTTCATTTTTAAATACATTTATTGCATTTTCACCATCATATGATTTAAATACATTAAAATTTTCTTTTTTTAGATATGCCACAATAACATCAGAAATGTTTTTTTCATCTTCAACTACTAAGATATTTATATTATTCAAGAAATTCACCTCAAATTGAGTATACCCAAAAATATCATAAATTCCACTGGAAATTTAATAAGTAAAATTATTTTTAAAATCCCTTTTATTTTGTAACACTTTATGCTATACTATAATAAAATATTAAAACATACTAAAATACTATGAATTGGTAAAGTAAGTTATAAAGAGTATTACAGAGAAGATTCCATAGCTGAGAGGATTCTATATTATTTGTAACTGAAGTGCACCAAGGAGTTTATAGTCGAAAAATAGTAGACTTATAGGGAAAGTTCACCTTATAGAACTAGGGTATAGATGTACCTGAAATGAGCTAGGATATTATCCTAAGCAGAGTGGAACCGCGAACTTAACCTTTTGCCTCTGTATATTTATTTATACATGGGTAAGAGGTTTTTAATGTTTTATAGAAAATGAGGAGGGAATAAAATGATAATAAATAATATTTCTGAAACAATAGGTAATACACCTATAGTAAGATTAAATAATATAAAAGAAGATGGGATAGGAGAAATTTTGAGTAAAATAGAGTTTTTTAATCCATCAGGAAGTATAAAAGATAGAGCTGCACTTTACATGATAGAAGATGGTAAGAAAAGTGGTCTATTAAAGGATGGCGGTACAATAATAGAACCTACAAGTGGGAATACAGGAATAGGATTGGCTATGATAGGAAGTGCCAAGGGATATAGAGTTATTTTAGTTATGCCAGATACTATGAGTATAGAGAGAAGAAAACTAATAAAGGCATATGGTGCTGAAATAATATTAACAGATGGGAAAAAAGGTATGTCTGGGTCAGTAGAACTTGCAAAAAAATTATCTGATGAAAAGGGATATTTTATGCCAAATCAATTTTCCAATGAGAGTAATGCAAGGGCACACTATGAAACCACAGCAGAGGAAATATTAAAGGATACGGCTGGAAACTTAGATGCATTTATAGCAGGAGTGGGGACTGGTGGAACTATATCTGGAATTGGCAAAAGACTTAAAGAATATAACAAAGATATATTGATAGTTGCAGTAGAACCAAGTAAGTCTCAAGTTTTAGCTGGAAAAAAATCTGCTTCTCATAATATTCAAGGAATTGGAGCGAATTTTGTACCAGATATATTTGATAGAAATGTAATAGATGAAATAGTTAACATTGAAGATGAAGAAGCTTTTAAATATTCTAGATTATTAGGAAGAAGAGAAGGTATATTAGTGGGAATATCAGCAGGGGCAAATTTAGCAGCTGCAGTGAAAATTTCAAGAAGGTTAGGAAAATCTAGTAGAGTCCTTACTATACTCCCTGATACAGGAGAAAGATATTTGTCTACAGATTTATTTAATGGGGAGTGATGTAGATGATAAAATTTTTAAAGGAGCAGGGAGAGAATGTTTTAAGAAGGGATCCTGCTGCTAAGAGTATGTTTGAAGCAATAGTTTCATCTCCTAGTATAAAGGCTATATGGTATCATAAAGTAGCAAATAAATTATATAAAAGAAATCACAATATTTTTTCAAGGATTATTTCTCAAAGAGCGAGGAGAATTACAGGGATAGAAATACATCCAGGTGCAAAAATTGGAGAAAATTTATTTATAGATCACGGAATGGGAGTAGTTATTGGTGAAACAGCAGAGGTAGGAAATAATGTATTGATGTATCATGGAGTAACTCTAGGTGGTACAGGAAAAGGCAAAAATATAAAAAGACATCCTACAGTAGAAGATGATGTAGTAATAGGATCAGGCGCAAAAATATTAGGACCTATTACTATTGGCAAGGGTGCTAAGATTGGCGCCAATGCAGTAGTTTTAAAAGATGTACCTCCATATTCTACAGCTGTAGGAATACCTGCTAAAATAATAAATAAATCATAATAGTTTGTAGCTCTTTCAAATAAATAGTATAATGAATATTAAAGTATATTCATTATACTATTTAAAATTATTGGGGGAAATTTAAAATGGAGAAAGTAATATTAAGTATTGATAGTACATGTGATTTAAATGAATATATATTAAAAACTTATGGAATTCAAGATTATCCTTATACTATAATACTAGATAATAAATCCTATAAAGATAATGTAGATATTACACCATCTGATATTTATAAAACATATATAGAAAAAAAGATACTGCCTAAGACAGCGGCTATAAATGTTGAAGAGTATTATAATCATTTTAAACCTTGGGTAGATAAAGGATATGAGATAATACATATTAATTTAGGAAGTGTGTTAACAAGTAGTCATAATAACTGTATTTTAGCCGCAGAAAAATTAAAAGGCGTTTATCCAATAGATTCACAAAATCTATCTACTGGTTCTGGGATTTTAGCTATGAAAGCAGTAGATATGATAGAAAAAGGTTTAAGTGCAGTGGAGATTGTTAATAAATTAAAAACTCATAGAAAAAATATACATATGAGTTTTATTCTTGATACTTTAGATTATTTGTATGCTGGAGGGAGATGTTCCAAGGTTTCATCTTTAGGAGCAAACTTTTTAAAGATAAAGCCTGTTATTAATGTTGATAATATTTCTGGAAAAATGAGTTTGGGAAAGAAGTATAGAGGTAGCTTTACAAAGGTTATTGAAAAATATATAGGTGATAAATTATCTAGTTGTGATAATATTAGTGATAAGCATATATTTATTGTTCATTCAGGTATAGATAATGAGTTTATAGAATTTGCTAAAGAGATAGTATTAAAATATATGGATTTTAAAGAGATTTATATAACAAATGCCAGTTGTACTATATCTTCTCATTGCGGACCTAATACTTTAGGTATAGCATTTGAGACAAAGTAAAGATTAATTTTTATATTATTTAGAGGAGGATTTATTATGGAAAAGAAAGTAGTATTTAGTGGAGTTCAGCCATCTGGAGCTTTAACTATCGGAAATTATATAGGTGCTATAAAGAATTGGGTAGAGTTACAGGATGAATATGATTGTTACTATTGTATAGTAGATTTACACGCAATAACTGTTCCTCAAGAGCCTAAGAATCTTAGGAAAAATACATTAGATGTATTGGCCTTGTACTTAGCTTGTGGAATGGATCCAGAAAAAAGCACATTGTTTATTCAATCGCATGTATCAGCTCATGCTGAATTAACTTGGGTATTAAATAGTATTTCATATATGGGACAACTAAATAGAATGACTCAATACAAAGAAAAATCTAAAAAATCAGAAGAAAATTTAAATGCAGCTCTTTTCACTTATCCAGTTTTAATGGCTGCAGATATACTTTTATATCAAGCGGATTTAGTACCAGTAGGACAAGATCAAAAGCAACATTTAGAATTGGCTAGAGATTTAGCAGAGAGGTATAACAATAAATATAGTCCAACATTCAAAGTTCCAGAACCTTTAATAAAAAAGGAAGGTGCTAGAATAATGAGCCTTCAAAATCCAGATGTTAAAATGTCTAAATCAGATATTGATGAAAATGGATATATTTTGATATTAGATGATGAAGATGCCATAAGGAGAAAAATAAAAAGAGCAGTAACGGATTCTTTAGGAAAGGTATCTTATAATGATGAGCAAAAAGGACTTAAAAACCTTCTTAATATATATAGTGTTTTTTCTCAGGAAAAAATAGAAGACATAGTTAAAAAGTATGAAGGGGAAGGATATGGTAAGTTTAAAGCTGATTTGGCAGAAGTAGTAGTAGAAGGATTAAAGCCAGTAAGAGAAAAGTATAAAGAAATAAGAAGTAATAAGGATTATCTAGAAAAGGTTTATAAAGAAGGGGCAGAAAAAGCAGAATATGCATCAATGAAAACCCTTAGAAAAGTTTATAAAAAAACAGGATTTATTCCTAGATAATTAAGAATAGTTGTCATCCAAGGTCTTGATATAAGTTTATACCTGGGATGACAATTTTTTATTGGCCCAATCTACTATATTTTCAGCTGTAGCAAGATGATCACTATTATGAAAGCTTTCTATAATATTTCTAGTATTATTTTTATATAGAGGGTCATAATAAATCAACATTAATTCTTTTATTACTTGTTTATAGTTTTTTTCTTTTATTAAATTAATATAAAAATCAATTTTATCATTACCTAGATATTTTCTTAAATAATACAAAGAATCTATTAATTCTTCATCAGTTCCATCTAAGTAATCTTTTGAAATTGTTTCTATTCTATATTCCAGATCAGCTTCTATGTTTATGTGTATACCTTCTTTCATTTTATTGAAGATATATTCAGGAATTACATCTCTTCCGATTCTTCTACTTTCACCTTCTATAAATACTAGATTTCCTTTTCTTTCTTTTAAAACCTTGTATATAATTGATTCAAACATTTTTTGAGTTGTTTGTTCACCAAGTCCTACACTTCCAAGTGTAGAACCTCTATGATTAGCTGCACCTTCGAGATCTAGAACATTCATACCTAGTTTTCTAAGAGATTTTAAAATTTCAGTTTTACCTGTTCCTGTATTCCCATAAAGAACTACAAATTTTACATCTTCAGCGATAGTAGGTAAATTTTCATTTATATGTTTTCTATATCCTTTATAACCGTCATTAAGTTTAATGGCATTTATACCAATGGAGTTTAAAAGGGACACTATGGAAGTACTTCTATAGCCACCTCTAGCACAGAAAAATATTAAATTTTTATATTTTTTATCTAATTCGGATATCTCTTTATACATCATAGGTAATTTTTTGGATACAAATTCAATACCTAATCTTTTAGCCTTTTCACTACTTTCTTTTTTATAAGCAGTGCCTATTATTTCTCTTTCTTTATTGTTAAAAATAGGTATGTTAATAGCGGGGATAATAGTCTCAGAATCGTATTCTCCAGGGCTTCTAACATCTATTAAAATAGATTCTTTTTCAAGAAAATGATTTTCTAATTCACTATAGTTTACAATTTTAAACATTTTATTACCTTCTTTTATTATATTAGTTTACATACAATAATACATTATACCATAATATCTTTTTAAATTCTAATAAGTAAAGATTGTAATAGATAACTAATATTGGTGTTTTTCTTATATTGTAGTAGAATTAGGGTATAAGATAAATTGAATTAAATTATATATATAAAACAATAAACTAAAGATTAGAAAGGAAAAAATATGAGAATAGGATATGCATGTTTAACGGAAGGTGTTTTAGAAACAAATTTTAAAACTTGTACATTGAAAAATGCAAATAGAGAAAACTTACTTAAAATCATAGAACACAATCTTTATTCTTTAAATAACATAATTGATTATAATATTGAAAATAATATTAAGGTTTTTAGAATTAGTTCAGATATCATACCATTTGCTTCTAGTCCTATAAATAAAATTTCTTGGTGGGATTTGTTTTCATCGGAATTAGAGTCAATAGGAGATAAAATAAGGGTCAGTGGGATGAGGGTATCTATGCATCCAGGTCAATATACTGTATTGAATTCTTTAAAAAAGGATGTAGTAGAAAGAGCAGCTGAAGATCTTATTTATCATAATAGGTTTTTAGATAGTCTTAAAGTAGACAGTAAAAATAAAATAATACTACATATAGGTGGAGTTTATGGAGATAAAGAAAATTCTATAAAAAGATTTCATGAGAACTATAAAGCTTTAGATAGAAAAATTAAGGAAAGATTAGTCATTGAAAATGATGATAAATCTTATACCATAGATGAAGTACTTAGTATTGGGAAAAGCTTAGAAATTCCAGTAGTATATGACAATCTCCACAATCAAATCTTGCCTTTTGATGATTTTAAAGATGATAATTATTGGATAGATAAATGTAAAAAAACATGGAAGAAAGAAGATGGAGTCCAGAAAATACATTATTCTCAACAAAATCCTAATAAAAGGAGTGGAAGTCATTCAAGCACCATAGATTTACAGAAGTTTATAGAATTTAGTTGGCAAATAGATAAAGATATAGATATAATGTTAGAAGTTAAAGATAAAAACCTTTCTGCTATAAAAGTTAATAATTATTTAATTGAAAATAAGAAAATAAAGATACTAGAAGCAGAATGGAGTAAATATAAATATAACATATTAGAACATTCACCTAGTAACTACAATAAGATACGTAAACTACTAAAAGATAAAAGTTCTTATCCAATAGTAGAATTTTATAAACTAATAGATCAGGCTTTAGGGGTAA
Organism: uncultured Tissierellaceae bacterium; assembly: GCA_964567475.1. Taxonomy (GTDB): domain Bacteria; phylum Bacillota; class Clostridia; order Tissierellales; family Tissierellaceae; genus CAZMMV01. The sequence continues at coordinate 12,792 of CAZMMV010000030.1, forward strand.
AAGCAACAGTTGGTAATTCTATTAATTCAGCACAACATATTTGGGGGTATTTCAAATCACTTGCTACAGAAGCTGAAGAAGATAAATTTACAAGATATTTGAAAAATTATAACAAAGGAAGTATTACTATTAACCCAATAAAAAGATTTTTATTTCAATTGGCAATTAAGTATGATGAAAGATATTTATTAAATTCATATTACTTTCATTTTTAAATAAAATAATAGTGGTATAATATGTATTATAAGGGTATAAGAATAGTAAGTTATATAGTATTAGAATCATATTCAAGCAAATGGAGGGAGATAAATGAAAAAGATATTAGTAGCTACAGATGGTTCAGAAACTTCGAATAAGGCATTAATAGAAGCCAGAAAGATTGGGGAACTTAGGGAATCTAAAATTACTATAATAAATATAGTAAATGATGTAGTAATCCATCCATATCTTGTAACACAGGATTATAGCATAAAAACAAATGAAGGATTAGTAAGTTTGAGTAAAGAATTATTAAATGAAGCTCTTAAATTATTTGAAGGCTTTTCAGGGGAAGTAGAGGTTAAACAAAGAATTGGAAGTGCTGGTAGGGAGATTATTGAAGAAGCCAATGAGGGAGGATATGATTTACTTGTGATGGGTAATAGGGGATTAGGTGCTATTTCAAGAGCTATGTTGGGAAGTGTTTCTAACAAGGTTTTAAATCATGTTAAGACAGATGTTTTAATTGTCAAATAAAGTTAATATATAAAACATAAATATATAAGGAGTATATACTCCTTATATATTTATGTTTTAAGTTTTGTATTTTTAAATAAAAGAAAATATTAGAAGTTTATTTTTTATAAATTAACATGACAATCACACAATTTTATTGTATAGTAAATTAATATAGAAGCTTTCAATAGATTTGTTGGTTTCTTTAGAAATAAAAATTAGGAGGATTTAAAAACATGAATAAAGGAATTAAAAGTAAAAAAGGGTTAAGATACATATTGCTATTTACTTTATTAATAGGTATTTTAAGCTTTACTGGATGTACGAGTGATAAATCGGGTAAAGGCTCTGAAACTGTAGCTAAAGTAAATGATGAGGTTATAACTAAGGATGAGCTATATGATATCATGGTAGAACAAAATGGAGCACAAGCATTAGATGTATTGATATTAGAAAAAATAATTGATTCAGAAGTTAAAAAACAAGATATTAAGATTCCAGATAAAGAAGTTAAAAAAGAACTTGATGCAATGAAAGATGGATTTGGTGGAGAAGAAGGATTTAAGCAAGCAATTGCCCAATCTGGAATTACAGAGGAGACACTAAAAGAAAATATAGTTATGAATCTAAGTATTAATAAATTAATAGATCCTTATATTTCTATATCAGATGATGAAATAAAAACTTATTTCGAAGATAATAAAGCTGACTTAGGTCAAAAGGAAGAAGTTAAAGCAAGTCATATTTTAGTAGAAACAGAAGAAGAAGCAAAAGAAGTTAAAGAAAAGCTTAATGCTGGAGGAGACTTTGCAAAACTTGCAGCAGAATACTCTACTGATGGTACAAAGGATAAAGGTGGGGATTTAGGATTTTTCGCTAAGGGAGCAATGGTTCCAGAGTTTGAAAAAACAGCTTTTTCTTTAGAAATAGGTAAAATAAGTGAACCTGTTAAATCAGAATTTGGTTATCATATTATTAAGGTAGATGATAAAAAAGGAGCAAAAGAAGCAAAACTTGAAGATGTAAAAGACGACATAAAGAAATCTATAAAAGAAGGAAAATCACAAGAAGCTTATGGCAAATGGTATGAAGAGAAACTTAAAGAATATACTATAACTAATAATCTTGTTAAAAAATAAGAATTAATATATATAAAAGAACTTAGTAATTTGTTTTACTAAGTTCTTTTGCTTTCTTTAATTGTATTAAAATAATGCTTGTGATATAATTTTTTGGAAGATGTCATAATATAAACAAAATTATAATAATACTTAGGTGGATGATGTAATGGATAATATAATGAATAATATAAGTTCAAATGAAGGATTAAAAAAAGTAATAAATGAAAATAAAATAGTGTTAGTTTATTTTGGAAATGAAACTTGTGGTGTATGTGTAGACATGAAGCCAAAGATACAAAATATACTGAGTAAATACCCTGAAATAAAAAGTGCTTATGTAGATGTTGGTAGATTAGTTAAAGTTGCAAGTCAAAATAATATATTTACTATTCCAGGTATTCTAGTATTTATTGAAGGAAAAGAAACAATAAGAGAAGCTAGGCATATTAGTGTTCCTGAAATCGATAGGAAACTAAATAGATATTATGAACTATTATTTAGTTAATATATATTATAGATAAAAATAAAAATATATTTGGAGGTATCTTATGTCAAAAAATAAAGACAATAATAATCATGGTATAAAAGATGATGATTTAGAATTAATTCTTTTAAAGACAACTAATAATGAATATGAATTAGGCTTGATAAAAGCATTGTTAGAAGATAATAATATTCCATTTATTGTTAAGGATTATGAAAGTGGCGGATATATGAGGATAATAGGTGGTTCATCTATTTATAGAACGGATATATTAGTTGAAGAGTCAATGTTTGAAAAGGCAAAGGATATTTTAGAACAAGTGCCCCCAGAAGTATTTAATGATTAAGAAAGAGTTGATAAAATGAATAAGATGAAATTTAAGGATTATAATATAGATCCTGAACTATTAAAATCAATTAATATATTAGGATTTGTAAGTCCTACTAAAGTTCAGCAAGAGGTAATTCCTATTGCACTGAAAAACAAGGATATGCTTGTGAAATCTCAAACAGGAAGTGGAAAAACAGCTGCATTTGCTATCCCAATTTGTCAGCTAGTAGATTGGAATGAAAATAAACCCCAGGCCCTTGTTCTTACGCCAACCAGAGAATTGGCTATGCAAGTTAGACAAGATATTTTTAATATAGGAAGGTTTAAAATTATAAAAGTACTAGCAGTATATGGTCAAGCACCTTTTTATAATCAAGAAAGGCAATTGAAGCAAAAAACCCATGTAGTAGTAGGGACTCCAGGTCGAATAATTGATCATATAGAGAGGGGAACTTTAGATACTTCACAAATAAAATATCTAGTAATAGATGAAGCAGATGAAATGTTTAATATGGGTTTTATAGAACAAATAGAAACTATTCTAAACAACATTTCAGGAAAACGTACTACAATGTTGTTTTCTGCTACTATGCCAGAAGATGTGGAATCTTTATGCAATAAGTATATGAAGGACCCTATACATGTTGAAATAGAAGGAGAAAGTTTAACAGTTGATAGAATAAATCAGGAAATATATGAAGTAGATGAATTTAATAAAATAGAATTATTAAAGGATATAACTATAATTGAAAATCCAGATTCTTGTATAATATTTTGTAACACAAGAGAAATGGTTGATAAGGTCTATATTGAACTTAATAGAGATGACTATACTTGTGATAGAATCCATGGTGGAATGGAGCAAAGAGATAGGATAAAGGTTATGGAAGACTTTAAAAATGGTTATTTTAGATATTTAATAGCTACAGATGTTGCAGCTAGAGGTATAGATGTTGATAACATTACCCATGTAATTAATTATGATCTACCAAGGGAAACAGAAGCTTATGTTCATAGGATAGGAAGAACAGGTCGTGTAGGTAGAAAGGGAAAATCAATTACTCTTGTATCTGAAAAAGAAGGGAAACGTTTAAATGATATTATAAATTATATAGGAAAAGATATATCTAAAAAACAAATTCCAAGTGATGATTTTGTAAGAAGTTTAAAAGAAGAATTTGATAAAAAGATGAATGAAATTCCTGAAATCAAAGATTTTAAAGGTGAAGAACTCAATAAAGGTATTATGAAATTACACATTAATGCAGGTAGAAAAACAAAAATGAGGCCAGTAGATATAGTTGGAACCCTTTGCAATCTTGATGGTATGACAGCAGAAGATATAGGTATTATAAATGTATTAGATATTTCAACATTTGTAGAGATTTTAAACGGCAAGGGTGAAATGGTGTTAGAAAAATTGCAGACTACAACAATTAAAGGTAGGCTTCGTAATGTAAGTAAAGCTAATGACTAAAATTAATAAAATGTAAGATAAAACATTTATGTTTCTAGAAGGGTCTGTTTCATAACTATTAAATAAGTTATGAAACAGCCCCTTCTTTTGTTATAGAATATTTAAACTAGATTTTGAAACATTAGTATGAAATTTCATATTATAAAATAGAAGGTGTTTAGCTATAAACAAAAATATGAGGAGG
>CAZMMV010000031.1:0-17065 GCA_964567475.1 uncultured Tissierellaceae bacterium
TTGAACTGAACCTGAAGCTAGCATAGCAAAGCCTGTTTGTCTAGCTGCCATAACATCTTGGTGATCACCAAATATACTAAGTGCATGTCCTGCTACTGCTCTAGCTGTAACATGGAATACTGCTGGTAATAGTTCTCCAGCTATCTTATACATATTAGGAACCATAAGTAACAATCCTTGTGAAGCTGTAAATGTAGTAGTCAATGCTCCTGCTGATAGTGATCCGTGCACTGCACCTGCTGCACCTGCCTCAGATTGCATCTCACTAACTAATACCTCTTGATTAAATATGTTTTTTCTTTCATTCGCAGACCATTCATCTACTAATTCTGCCATTGTTGATGATGGTGTTATCGGATAAATTGCAGCTACATCTGTAAATGCATAAGCTACGTGTGAAGCAGCTGAATTTCCATCCATGGTTTTCATTATTTTACCCATTTAAAAACCTCCTTAAATTAAAAGATCTATGAACCTTGGCCAGGATTGCGCATTATTTAACACTCCCAGCTTTAAAATTGAATAATTATTATTAATTATCATACTACTACAAGACAAGTATATGAAATATTTACCTTATTGTCAATCTTCATTAAGCTAATTTTCATAATTATATTAATAAATTTTCTTTGGAATAACCATACATGCTATTATATAAGCAATTATACCTGGAAAACCTGCACTAAATAAAGATAACATTACCCAAGCTAATCTGATTAATGTAGTATCCACTTCAAAATATTCTGCTATACCACCACAAACACCACATAACTTTTTATCTGTATCTGATAAATACAATTTTTTCATTGTTTTTCCTCCTATTTATTAAAATGATTATATAATTCTTCTGCAGCTAATTTATTCATACTCTTTACTTGAACTAATTCTTCTATTGAAGCAGTTTTTATCTTATTTATACTACCGAAATGTCTTAAAAGTTCCATTTTTCTTTTTTTGCCTATACCTTTTATATCATCTAATTGAGACTTAAACATCTTTTTACTTCTAAGTGACCTATGATATGAAATAGCAAATCTATGGGCTTCTTCTTGTATTTTATAAATAAGTCTAAAACCCAAGGAATTAGTATCTAATCTTATTTCTTTATTGTTATATATTATGCCTCTAGTATTGTGAAATTCATCCTTTACAAGTCCACATACAGGAATATCTATATTTAAATCATATAATACTCTAAGGGCAACATTTACTTGACCCTTACCACCATCCATCATTATTAAATCTGGAAAGTTTGAAAATCCTTTTACTTTTATCTTATTATCTTTTAACATTTTTCTTTCTTCAAGACCTCTAGAAAATCTTCTAGTTAATATTTCTTCCATACTTCCATAATCATCTGGACTTGTTATGCTCCTTATTTTAAATCTTCGATAATCTGATTTTTTTGCTTCTCCTTTTTCAAAAGCCACCATAGATCCAACAGATTCAACTCCACTTGTATTAGATATATCAAAAGCCTCTATTCTATTTAATTCAGATTTAATCCCTAGAGCTTCTTGTAATTCATTTAAGGATTTTTGATTTTCCCTTGCCTTCTTTATAAATTTATCTCCATGTTGATTTAACATATCTAGTGCATTTTTTTTCACCATTTCAACTAATTTTAATTTATCTCCACGCTTAGGTATTAAAATATTTACCTTGCCATTTTTCTTTTCAGATAACCAGTTTGATATGATATTCATATCATTTATATCTTCCTCAACTATAATTTCTTTAGGAACATAAGCTGAGCCCATATAAAACTGTTTAACAAATGAACTTATTATTTCTTTTTTATCTTCTTTAAAAGTATCCTCTATTATAAAGTGTTCTCTTCCTAAAATTTTTCCACCTCTTACAAAAAAAACTTGAATACATACTTCTTCTATTCCTCTTGCCATACCTATTATATCTTGATCTGATGTAATAGTTGATATTATCTTTTGCTTTTCATGAAGTATATTCAAAGAATTAATTTGATCTCTATATTTTGCTGCCTCTTCAAAGTCTAATTCTTTAGATGCATTTTTCATTTTTTCTTTTATTATATCTTTTAATTCATCCTTTTTACCAGATAAAAACAACAATACTTCATCTACCATTTCATTATATTCATCCTTATCTACATTACCTTGACAGGGTCCTAAACATTTTCCTATATAATAATTTAAACATGGTCTTGATTTTTTCATATCATTTTCTAAGTTTCTATTGCAAGTTCTAAGTGGGTATGTTTCCCTAATTATATCTATAGCATCATTTACTGCATATACACTTGGATAAGGGCCAAAGTATTTGGCAGCATCTTTTAAAACTTCTCTAGTCTTCATTACCCTAGGATATTGTTCATTTACTGTTACTTTTATATATGGATATTGCTTGTCATCCCTTAATAAAATATTATATTTAGGCCTATGTTTTTTTATAAGATTAGCCTCTAATATCAATGCTTCTACCTCATTGTCAACTATAATATATTCAAAATCATAAATATTTCTTATCATTGCATTTACTTTGGGAGGATTATTTTTTCCAGATTGAAAATATTGCCTCACTCTCTTCTTTAAGGATATTGCTTTTCCAACATAAATAATCTCTCCATTTTTATCTTTCATTATATATGCACCTGGTTCATCAGGTAATTTTTTTAGTTTATCTTCTATATTTATCATTTTATCATCCTTTAGTTGAGAATTAATATCTATATGTATTATATCAGATTAGATAAATTTAAATTAGTGAATTTAAATAAAATGCTTATGATGAATTTTCCATAAAAGGTTTATTCCATAAGCATTTTAAGTATTTTTATATTCTTATTAATTCTTTACAAGGGCCATACGTGTAATATTAGTGGCCCACCTATTACTATACTTATTATAGATAGTGGTAAGCCTAAATGCCAATAATCCGTAAACTTATAACCTCCTGGACCCATTACCAACATATTTGATTGATGGGCTATAGGAGTTAAAAATGCTGAAGAAGCTGCTACTCCCACGGCCATAAGCAAAGGATCTGGTGAAACTCCCATTGAATTTGCCACACTTAGAGCTATAGGACCCATTAATATTGTTGTAGCAGTACTGCTGATTAAATTAGTTAAAACCATTGTCATTATCATAATCAATACCATCATTAAAGGTGGAGTGAGTATAGTTGACATCTTCATTAATCCAGATGCTATAGTATCAGAAGCTCCACTGCTTTGAAGTGCAGAACCTAATGCAAATAATGATCCTATCATTACTATGGTCGGCCATTCTATAGCTTCATAAAATTCCCTAATACTAATTATATCTAATAGTACTAATAAAACTGCTGCAAAAGAAAATGAAATTTGTACAGGAAAAATTCCTAAAGTCGATGCCAATATAGATATTAGAAAAATTCCAAGACTTATATACTGACTTTTAGTAGAAGTCTCTATTTTTATATCAACGCCTCTTTCCGCAAGTGGTAGACAGCGCATCTTTGCATAAGTATCTTTTATTGAAGCTTTTGGGACTTGCAGTAACAAAACATCTCCTCTATTAAATCGAAATAGTTTCAATCTTTTTATACTTGAAATACCTTTTCTAGATACTGCTACTAAGTTTGCATTGTATCTATTTCTCAATTGAGTTTCAAAAGCAGTTCTCCCTACCAGTGGTGAATCATCTCTAAGAACTACTTCCACTAAGGCGACATCATCAGATTTCAATAATTTCTTTGAAACCAATTTATCCTTTCTAGCACCCTTCAATTCTAAACAAGTCTTGCTTATAATATCTTGTAATTCTGTAGAAAGTGCCTTTACAATTAAAATATCCCCTGGAAATATTTTTTGATTTCCACCTGGTGATATTACCTTGTAATTATTTCTAATAATACTTAAAATATTTAAATCTACCTTATAATTTTTGTATAGATCTTTTAATTTCATACCAGCAATTTTACAACTATCAGTTACAACTAATTCAAATAAATAATCTTCTAAGTTAAATATATCCTTTAGATTGTTAGAATCCCTTTTTGGAATCAATTTCCAACCTATAAAAACTGTAAATAAAATCCCCAATATAGACAAAGAAACTCCTACTGGTGCAAAAGAAAAGAATGAGAAAGCTTCATATCCCGCTTGAATCCTATAAGTTGATATAATTAAATTTGGTGGTGTTCCTATACCTGTTGTCATACCTCCAAGTAATGATGCGAAAGCTACAGGCATCAATAACTTAGAGGGAGATATCTTATTATCTTTGGCAATAGTCAGGCCTATAGGCATTATAAGCGCCAGTGCTCCAACGTTATTCATAAAACCAGATAAAACAGCTGTAATGACCATCAAACTCATTATCTTTACATAAATTTTATCTGAACCTTTATTTATTAGTAGTACCAATCTATCAACTACTCCAGTCTTAATTAAAGCACTGCTAATTACAAGAACTGAAGCAACTGTAATTACAGCTGGATGACTAAATCCTAAAAAAGAATCTTCTGGAGAAACTACCCCTGTAATTGTTAGCGCTATAAGGCCTAATAAAGCTATAAAATCATAACGCAGTTTACCATATATAAATGAAATTAAAGTAACTGCAATTACTATAAAAACTATAATCTGTGCATTCATGTTTTTCTCCTTATCTCGTATTAAAAATAGAAAATGCTTAGGCATCTATTTCTAGTAATTCTAAAACAGAAGTTATTTCCTAAGCACTTTTCTAACATTTAGCCCTAAAAGGTTAAGATTATTCTACTTTTCATTAACCATTCTTTTTATTTCTTTTACTAATTCTTTAACTCTTTCATCCAATAATTTAAAATCTTTTTCTCTAGGAATTCCTTTAAATTCAACTGGCTCTAAAAAGTCCCATTTCATTCTACATTTATCAATAATATAATCTAATTGTTTTTGAGCTCCACCTGACCATCCATAAGATCCTATTCTAAGAGCTTTTCTTCCGAATACCTTTTTATTTCCTAACTCTTCTAATACTGAGGCCATAGGTGGAAACATTTTATATTCATAAGTTGGCATTGCTAAAATTACTCCTGTAGAATTCCATACTGAAGTTAATATTGTACCAATTGAATCTTGTGGTACTCTATGAGTATTTACTTTTATATCTTCTTCCTCTAAAATATCTAATACATAATCTACTGCCTTTTCCGTCATTCCGTACATTGAACCCCATATAATTGTTATTTCTTCTTTAGCAGGACCAGACTGATAGCTTGCATATCTAGCATAATCTTCTATGATTCTACTTGGATTTTCTCTCCATACTATTCCATGCCCTGGTGCTATAATCTTTATAGGCAAACCTGAACATTTTTCAATTGCTTTTTTAACTGGATTAGAAAAAGATGCTACTATATTTGAATAATATCTAACTGCTTCATATTCATAAGCACGTAAATCTTCTTCACTTAAAAAGTCATCAAAATTTCCCTTTGTCAAACTACCAAAAGAACCAAATGCATCACATGAAAAAAGCGTTCCTGTTTTACTATCAAAAGTAACCATAGTATCTGGCCAATGTACATTTGGTATCTCTACAAATTCTAATACATGTCCATTTCCTAAGTCTAAAGTATCATCATCTCCTACAATTATTATATTTTCTTTATGATCAAAAAAAGCATCTAAAAGGTCTGCTGATTTTTTACTACATACTATTTTAAAGTCATTATTTATTTTTTTGAAATCTTCTATCCATCCTGAATGGTCTGGCTCCATATGATTGATTACTAAGTAATCAATATCTTTAGGATCAACATCTATCTTTTCCATTAAATCGTATAAAGACTTTTCTGTTCCATCCCAACCATAAACCCCATCAATGATAGCAGTTTTTTCGCCCTTAACTATATAAGAGTTAATAGAAACACCATTAGGAATATCCCACAATCCTTCAAATAATATCTCTTCCACATTTACTGAAAGTAAATATGTATTATCAGTAACTCTAATCTCATTCACGATATAATTCCTCCTCATTATATTCTATACCATATTTTACCCTAAGTCTTACTATTAAATCAAGTTTATATGTGAAATTAAAGTAAAAACAGAAAACAATAATATTAAGTTATTCAAATTTAAATCTTATTAGTATATAAATATAAGATTTGGTTATATTAAATGTATAAAGTTTAAGGAGGTAAGAAATGGATAAGTTAGCTTTAGTACTTGTAATAATAGGCGCTTTAAACTGGGGACTAATAGCATTATTTCAATTTGATTTAGTAGCCACATTGTTTGGAGGAAATGGTTCCACATTTAGTAGGATAATTTATGGATTAGTTGCTTTAGGAGGTATATATTCTATTAAGTTTTTAATTAGTGATACAAATAAAGAAAGAATAGACTAGTCTATTCTTTCTTTATTCTATAATATTAAGATTTCTTACTAAAGCTTAACAACATCCATCTCCCATACAAAGAAACAATAATATAAGTATCCATATCATATTGTCTCCTCCAAATATTCCCCCAATTCCTTTGTTATCTCCACAACAACATAATAATACAAGTAATAATAATAGTAAATCATTGTTTTCATTACAGAATAAACCTTCTAACATTACATTACCCCCTTAACATTTATTAATACATCTTATTCAAAAGGGGTAGTCTTTGTTACAAAAGCTTTAATTCTTTTCTAAGTTCTAATATAGATTTAATTGAAACATTTTCTTTAGATATAGAAAGCATCTTAACTATGCCTTCAAGTTCATCTTCATGTTTAACTTCAATTTCCATATATGGATATGGATAAGTAGCTTTATCCCACTTATCTAAATCTAATCTAGCACCATTTAACAGGTAGGAAGTTCTTTCCTTATGTCCCTCTTGATAAACTATGTAACCTAGATTTTTCAGAATATTAACCATAGCTTCTTTATTAGATATATCTACATTACTTTCAATGTTTTCACGTATACCTTCTCTTTCTATATTTTCCTTCATAGTTAATGTATACTTAATGTTCTTCTTTAACAATGATTTAGTTTTTCTTATTCTAAGATAGCTATCTAGGCTATTTTCTAGATATTTACCCTTACTATCAATTAATGTATTTACTTGAAGTTCCTTATCTATTAATGTTCCACCTAAAGATTTAATTTTTTCTTCCATTTCATCTAAATCTATATTTAGTACCTTTACTTCAAGCTCTCTCACAATATCACCACCTAATATATTTTTATCCATTATAAGCTTCTTCATCAACTATAATAGTTAAATCTGGATGAAGCAATAAAAATGATACAGGGAACATTGTACTCACTTTATTTTCATTTAAAAGTCTATCTATAACCGGTTTCTTCCTTTTGCCATTTGCAAGTAAAATAATTTTTTTTGCCTTTAATATTCCGCCCATACCCATAGTTATGGCTGTATTAGGTACTTCTTTAGCATTTTCAAAAAACCTAGAATTCACCTTAATAGTCTCTTCAGTTAAATCAGCAACACTAGTATTTGGACACAAATACTCATTGGGTTCATTAAATGCTATATGGCCATTTTCTCCAATTCCTAAAACTTGTATATCTATTCCCCCAACCTTATCTATCATATCATCATATTCTTTACAGTATTCCTTTAGATTTTTTGCCTTTCCATCAGGTATAAAAATATTTTCTTCCTTCATATTAATATGATCAAAAAGTTTTTCATGCATAAAATAAGCATAACTATATGGATTATCACTAGCTAATCCTACATATTCATCTAAATTAAAGGACTTAACTTTAGAAAAATCTAATCCATTTTCTTTGTGGGCCCGTATAATCTCTTTATACATTCCAACCGGAGTACTTCCTGTAGCTAATCCTAAAACTATTTCAGGATTAGCCTCTATAGCTTCTATAAATATCTTTCCTGCTACTCTACTCATACTGTCATAATCTTTTTCAATCTTTAATTTCATTTTTATCATCTCCTACAAATCTTTTTAGGAATAAAATCAATATAGTCACTTGATATACAGTGAAATTCAATTCCTTCTATATTACCTTCAATTATATACTTGTGACCTTCTGCATGCAAATGGCCATACAAGCAAATATCAACTCCATATTCTTTCATTATATCTACAAATTGATTAGGCTTCATATCATAATTAAATGGAGGATAATGAAGTAAAGCTATAGTCTTGTGAACTTTTTTCTCTATAGATTCAAGAGAAAGTCTAAGTCTATTTAATTCTCTAGCAAATATTTTTTCACTATGACTATCACTTTTTTCATCTATTGGAGACCAACCTCTCGTACCTACTATAGCTGTATCTTCATAAATAAAGCTATTATTTTGTAAAAAGTCAATGCTTTCAAATCCTAAATTATTTATTTTACTCAAACTTTGCCACCAATAATCATGGTTGCCCTTAAGCATGATTTTTCTACCAGGCAATTTTTCAATTTTTAATAAATCTTCATATGCCTCTTCTAATTTTAATCCCCAGGAAATATCTCCTGGAACAAGTATTAAGTCTTCATTATTTACAATACTTATCCAATTATTTATTATTTTTTCCTCATGATCTATCCAATTCTCTCCAAATATATCCATAGATTTATCACCAATACTATCAAAGTGTAAATCTGCAATTCCAAATATCAATATATCACCTCAGTTAATGTTGTTGATTAACATTAAGACAGACCTTAGTGTTCTCAACACTTAATAGTTAATGTTCTACTTTAAGTTAAGCTAATGCTATTAAATTTAATACCCAATTCTTCTAATACTTTCTTTTCTCTTTTATGACAAGTAAATAATAATACTTGTCTGTCAATTATATTATTTGTTAAATATTCTAATACATTTTTAAGCCTTTTTTCATCATATTGTATAAAGCAATCATCTAAAAATAATGGAAGAATTTTTTCTGTTATTTCATCAATTATGCCAAATCTTAATGCAAAATATAGTTGATCTATTGTTCCACCACTTAAACCTTCAATATTTATTATCTCATCTGTATTAGGATTTTCTAGATTGATATCTAAGTCTTCACTAACTCTAACCTTATTATATTTTCCAGAAGTGATCTTCTCAACTATCTTACTAAGTTTTTTATTGATACTAGGTGCAAACTCAGTGTGTATTTCTTCTGATAACTGTTTTATAGTTGATTTAGCAAGATTTAAAGCTAACAATTTATCATCTAATATTTTTTTGTATTCTATCTTTTTATGTGTTTCTTCTTCTATTTCTACTATTCTAGATACTTGCTCATCTAATCTTCTTATTTTTTCTTCTATTGTACGCAAATCTGATATAAATTTAGAAATTTCATTTTTCTTATTGTCAATCTCATCCATTATTGTTTCCTTATTAGTTTCTAATATATAAGCCATATCTAAATCCTTATTATTTGTTTCAATAGATAGTTCTTCTATTGTATAATTTCCTAAAACCTTTTCTAATAATTGTCCTTTATGATCAATTTCTTCAATACTTTCTTCATATATTTTTTTATTATCTAAACCTAAACTAAATTCTCTTAAATCCTTGCATTTGTTATTTGAAAATATTTCATCTAAAATTTTTTTATTTATATTCATACTTTCCTTGTTTTTCTCTATCTTATCCTCTAAAGTTGATTTTTTCCTCTTAAGCTCATTGTATTGCCTTTCTTCTACAGATTTACTATAAATTTCAATCTGTAAATTATCAATTAGATTTTTAAGTTCTAATTTAGTTTTTACTTTATGTTTATCTAATAAATCTTTATAAATCTTCTTTATCTCTTCTATTCTATCATTATTTAGATTTTCTTGGGAAATTTTTTTTTCTAATTCATCTATTATTTTATCTTTTTCTATATGTATCTTTTTTTCTTCTATAATAGAATATATGACTATAATGCCTATTATAAACATTGGAATAAATAAAATCATAGTGGAAACTTTATTTAAATATAAAACAAAATCAATAATCAAGCTAATTAATATAAATATAAAAGTAAGTTTTTTGTATCTTACCTCTTTATCTTCATTTGATTTTTTATCTCTTTGTAAAAAGCTTTTAGAACTTTTATCTTTATTGTACTTAATTTCATACTCTTCTTTTTCATACTCTTCATAAAGATAATAATCTTCATTTAAAATTTCTAATTTCTTTTGATTTTCTAATTCTCCTTTATCAGGATCAAATGTTTTTATTTTTCTTGTTATATCTTCTAATTCTAATCCCATATTCTTTATATTTTCACTTGAATTATCTATATTTCCCTTTAATTTTATAGCTTTTTCATAGTCTTTCATTGAAATGTTAGCAAAACTTTCCAAGCCTTCTTTTTTTGATTTTAAATTTTCTATTTCTTCAATTATATCCTTTGCTTCTTTTAAAACTTTCTTTTTTTCTAATATCTCAACTTTATTAAGGTCTGTTTTTAATATAGATAAACTTTTTTTTGCCATATTTATTCTTGTCTCTAAATTAGATCTCTCTTCTAAATATTCTTCATAATCTTTTTTATTTATTTCTATATTTTTTCTTTCGTTTTCCAATTCTTCAATTTCTTTTAAATTACTTGCATAGGGCTTAGTATAAGCCTTTTCAGAACCTATATTAGATATATATTGATCAATATCTAATATAGCCTTATCTATTGATATACTATCATCCAATGAAGTATTTACATTTATTAGTTTTTCTCTAACATCATTGGCCAACTCTCTATCTGTTACTGATTGTAATTGTTTTATAAAAACAGTATTTGAAAACACCCTGGTATTTAATCCAAAAAAGTGAACCCCTGGCTGAGATATTCGAGTTCTCCCCTTTTCTATAGATTTACTAATTTCTTTACCTGTCATTTCATCAAATACCTTTGTATCTTCATTTCCCTTTGTAAAATCTCTTTCTATTCTATAATCCTTATTTTCATATTCAAATCTTATAATACCTGCGTATCTACCTTTATTCCAGGGATCATATTTAGAATGCTCTTCATTATATAGTGCAGATTTTACATTTGGCCTTAAAAACCCAAAAAACATTCCCTCAATAAAACTATGTATAGTAGATTTTCCAGCTTCATTTTCTCCATATATTATATTTAATCCTTCTTCTAGCTTAATAGTTTTATTTTTAAACTTACCAAATCCGATTAAATTAAGCTCTTTTAAAATCATACTTATTTTCTCTCCTTTAGTAAAGCCTCCAAACCAATATATAAAGCTTCTTCAACTATTGGGTTGTCCAATCCCTTTTCTTCCATTGTTTCAATAAACTTAGCTATTATATTATCTCTATTTTCTGTTTTTAAACTTTCAAGGTCATAATCTAATACAGTATTGTTAATTATTTCAATATGATAAAAATCAGATTTTAAATCTTCTTCTATATCAGCAATTTTAATATCCTTTTCTATAAGTCCATTAAGGTATATCCTATAAAAATCCTTATCTATACTTCCTATATTTATATTTTTAATTTCCTCTAGAATATCTATATAATCCATAGAATTATTTATTTCAATATGTTTTTCTATGAATCTTCTTTTACTAAAGGCTTTAAATTGTATGCTTGTCCTTTTATCTTTTATTTCGCCTTCTATTATTCCTCTTTCACCTAATTCTCCAAAATCTAAAGGTTCCGGTGAACCACAATAAGCTATATTTTCCTCAATGATATCTGGTTTATGTATATGCCCTAAGGCAATATAGTCCATATTTAAACTTTTTAAGTCTTTTAAATTTAATGGTAGATACTTGGAATCTCCATATATATCTCCATGTAATAACAAAATATTGTTTTTGCTAGTATCTAGATTTTTTTTTAGGTCTAAAAACAAATTGTTCTCTTTTATCTCCTTAGTATCCCAACTATATCCATAAACATTGCTATTTAAATCCTTAAATTCTATCTTTTCTAGTCCATCCGTCTTAAATATACTTACATTTTCTGTCCATTCTACTTTGTTATACAAGGACTTTCTATCTATGTAGTCATGATTACCTGCAGATATTAAAACTTTAATATCTCTTGCTCTTTTTAATATATCCCTTACTCTTTTTATATCACCTAGGGTAAAATAGGATTCTTCAAATAAATCTCCTGCTATAAATAAAAAATCTACTTTTTTCTCCCTAGCATACTCCACTATTCTTTCAAATGTAGACCAAAGCTCTCTTCTTCGTTCTCCAGCTATTTCACCCTTAAATGAGGGGTTTAGAAATTTAAAGCCAAGATGTAAATCCCCTGTATGAATAAATTTAATCAATATTTTTACCCCTTTCAATTTTACACTTTAAATTATATCACATTGCATAGCCAAAATAATAGAAAAAAATCTATAATATAAAATACTCATAGATTTACTTTATGTTTTCATAAATCCATGAGTATCCTCATTAACATTTCTATTTAATCATCTTTGACAATACTTTAAATTCAGGAGTTCCTGCTACTTCTAGTAAATCAAATATTATAGATTCTGTATTAGATATGATTGCACCCATATCCTTCATCTGTTCTAATCCATTTACAAAATTATCTTTAGTCCTTGAACATACTGCATCATTAGCTATAAACACTTCATATCCAGCAGCTATCAACTCCCTAGTTGTCTGCATTACACATATATGAGTTTCCATACCAGCTATAATTATCTTTTTTCTTTTCTTTTTATCAATAGCTTCTTTTATATCCCCTAAATAAGCATTAAAACTATTTTTTTCATAAATTTCAGGAGTATCTAGTTCCTTTTTTAAATCCTCTAGGGTAGATCCTATACCTTTTGGATATTGCTCTGTAAATATAATTGGAATATCCATTAATTTTCCAGCTTCTATTAACACCTTTGTATTAGAAACCACAGCTTCCTTATCTTCCATGGCCTTAGCCAATTTTTCTTGTATATCTATTACTAAAAAAAGAACATCTTCTTTGTTTAATTCATATTTTGTCAATAATTTCACTCCTCTGTTAATAATTTATATTAAAAATCTCCACTTCATTCATAAGCCTTTTTATCTGGTTAATCTCTATTTTAGAAATATCTTCCTGTAAATTTACTACAGTTTTTATTGCTTGAACTAGACTAAGAGTCATCTCCATACTATATTGTCTACTCATACCTAAGCCAAATCCAGATGCAATACTACATCGTCCATTTTCTCTTGAAGTAGCTTTTATATCAATATCTTGAGCCAATTGGACCCTATAACCATGATCCCTACATAATACTAAAGTCTCATCCATAGATAGGTCTACAACTACAAATTCTACCCCTCTGTCTAATAAATATCTAGATCCTTTTATAATTTCATTTTCAAATTCTAGTTTTATATTTAAAAGATATTCTAATTGCTCCTTATCTAATATTACCATATAAGGAGCAGCGTCTACAGCCTTCTTTAATTCTAAAGATTTTGCATTTAAAATAAATCTCTTATTTTTTGCCTTTGCTAATCTTATCAAATTATAATAAATCTCTTCCGAAAAACCTGGGGGTAGTACATTGCTTACTCCATATATTATATTAGATTTATCTATTAGTTTAGAATATATTTCAAAAAAATCAAGTATGTCATCCCTAGTAATCCTAGGGTTTTCTTCATATATATTAATATGATTTATTCCATCATTCATGGAAATCCTTGCTCTAGTTTCTTCTTTTATATATATAAAATCATGTGGTATATTTAATTCCAATAATTTTTTATGATAATATTTCCCATTCAATCCACCTAAAAGACCTGTTAAAAATGATCTTTCATTAAACATATTTAAAATAACAGCTGAAATAATACTCTCAGAACCTGGATTATATACAGAATTTTTAACATTTATATTTTCATTTATATTAAGATTATCTACATTATATATTTTTTCTATATATGGATTTAAATCTATGGTTAAAAACATGCTATCGCCCCCCCTCATTAATAAAACATTAAGTATCTATTATGTTTATTATATTACATTTCTTAGCATGATTTCAATCTCTAGTTAATTATACCCAAAGTAAAATGATTTAAATATTTAAAATCTAAGAATAAGTATCAAAAATGGTGCCAGGCACCATTTTTGATACTTATTCATTTGTATGTCTTTATGTGAATTGTTATATGGTCTAAAGACCATACTATATTTAAATAGAATTTAGGAGGTATAGTTTATGAGAATTCCAAATCATATCGGTATAATCCCAGATGGCAACAGGCGTTGGGCTATTAAAAAGGGTATGACTAAAGAAAAAGGATATAGTGAGGGTTTAAATCCAGGTTTAGAAGTCTTTAAACTTTGTGAAGAAATAGGTATAAAAGAAATTACTTATTATGGATTTACTGTAGATAATACCAAAAGGCCAAAATTTCAAAGACTTGCTTTTACTAAAGCATGTATCGATGCAGTGAATCTTTTATCAAAGGAAAATGCTAATCTATTAGTACTGGGAAATACCCAATCACAAATGTTTCCAAGAGAGTTAATACCTTTTGCAATTAAAAGACAAAAATTTGGTGAGGGTGGAATCAAGGTAAATTTTCTGGTCAACTATGGATGGCAATGGGATTTGAAAAATTATTATTTAGAAAAACAAGATAAATCTAATTTGCTAAACAATATTCAATCCCGTGATATTTCAAGAATTGATTTAATTATTAGATGGGGTGGACGTAGAAGGCTTAGTGGTTTTTTGCCTTTACAATCTGTATATTCTGATTTTTATATCATTGAGGATTTTTGGCCAGAATTTAAATCACAACATTTCTTTAATGCTATTAAGTGGTATAATACTCAAGACATTACATTAGGAGGTTAGGATGTTTTTTTTATTGCGAAATTGGGTATTAAATGATAAAATGGATAAACTATTAATTTAAAGAGGGGGAACTTATAATGAAAGATTATGGAGTGTTTGATGTACTAGGACCTGTTATGGTTGGACCATCTAGCTCACATACAGCAGGTGCTGCTAGAATAGGTAAAGTTGCTAGAGATATCTTAGATAAGGATTTCGATACAGTTACCTTTTACTTACATGGCTCTTTTGCTAAAACCTTCAAAGGTCATGGTACAGATAAAGCCCTAGTAGCAGGTATTTTGGGAATGGATCCATCAGATGAAAAGCTTAAGGATTCTTTTGAAATTGCAAAATCTAATAATATCAATTTTAAATTTATAGAAAAGGATTTAGGATATTGTCATCCAAATACTGTTAAGATAGTCTTTGAATTTAAAGATTGTGAAGACTTTCATATTACAGGATCATCAATAGGTGGAGGTAGTATATTAATTACAGATATTAATGGAAACAATGTAGAATTTGGTGGAGATTATCCTACCCTAATTATAAAATATATTGATCAAAAGGGAGTTATTTCTAAAATTAGCTCTATCCTATCTTCCAATGAAATTAATATTGCAACTATGAAAGTTACCCGAGAAGACAATATAGCTACTATGGTAGTAGAAACAGATACTAATATAAACAATTCAATTGTAGAAGAAACAAAGAAATTAGATCAAATATTATATATTAAAGGAATAAATCCTATAGAGAGGTGATTTTTTGTTTAACAACGCTGATGAATTACTTGAAATATGTAGAAAAAATAATAAAACAATATCAGAAGTAGTGATTGAAAAAGAAATGAAACATAAGGATATTTCCTATGATCAACTAATAAACAAAATGAATGAAACTGTAGCTGTTATGAAAAATTCAGCTACATCCGCCCTAGATAAAAGTATAATATCAATTAGTGGACTGACAGGTGGAGATTCTAAAAAGGTGGAAAACTATAAAAATAGTGGTAAATCTATAACTGGAGATTTTTTAATATCAGCTATGGCTAAGGCCTTATCAACATCCGAGGTAAATGCTTCCATGGGCAGAATAGTTGCAGCTCCAACTGCTGGGGCTGCTGGTATTGTACCAGCAGCTTTATTAGCTACTAAGGAAAAGTTAGACCTATCTGATAAAGAAGTTATATCTGCTCTATTTACAGCAGCAGGAATTGGAGAAATAGTAGCTAAAAATGCAACTATTTCTGGTGCTGAAGGAGGTTGCCAAGCTGAATGTGGAGTTGCAGCTGCAATGGCAGCAGGAGCTATCGTAGAAATGGCAGGTGGAAGTCCAGAAGAAGTCTTTCATGCTGCTTCCTTTTCTATTGTTAATATAATGGGCTTAGTTTGTGACCCAATAGGTGGATTAGTTGAATATCCTTGTGCATTAAGAAATGCCTCTGGTGTAGTAAATGCCATGATATCTGCAGATCTTGCTTTAGCAGGTGTAAAGTCACTGGTTCCCTTTGACGAAGTTGTTGATGCAATGTATAGGGTAGGCAAGATGCTTCCAACTGCTTTAAAAGAAACTGCCCTTGGTGGGGTTGCCACTACTCCAACAGGTCAAGCTCTAAAAAAGAAATTAGATAATAATAAGTAAAATATTTTTCATGTATTAGAGATTAAATACATAAAAAAAGACAGGAAATTTCCTGTCTTTTTTATATGTTTATCTCATTATTTATTCAATTTTATTTTTTAGACTTTATATATTCATCCATTGCCTTAGCTGCATCTTTACCAGCACCCATTGCAAGTATAACTGTAGCAGCTCCAGTTACAGCATCTCCACCAGCAAATACTCCTTCTCTAGTAGTTTTACCTGAATCATCTGCTATAATACATTTTCTTTTGTTCATATCTAATCCATCTGTAGTTGAAGAAATTAGAGGATTTGGTGAAGTTCCAAGTGACATTATAACTGTGTCAACATCAAACTCAAACTCTGATCCTTCTATTGGTATAGGTCTTCTTCTACCTGATTCATCAGGCTCACCTAGTTCCATTCTAATACATTTCATTCCAGATACCCAACCCTTTTCATTGCCAAGTATCTCTACTGGATTTGTAAGAAGTTCAAATATAATTCCTTCTTCTATCGCATGGTGAACTTCTTCTGCTCTTGCTGGTAACTCTTCTTGTGCCCTTCTATATACTATATATACTTCTGCTCCCAATCTCTTTGCAGTTCTAGCAGCGTCCATAGCAACATTTCCTCCACCAACTACTGCTACCTTATCTCCAACTATAATTGGAGTATCAGATTCT
>CAZMMV010000032.1:0-16874 GCA_964567475.1 uncultured Tissierellaceae bacterium
ACCCCAAGCTCCTAAAGCTGGCGCTTCCCAATTGTCTTCTACAAATCTTATATCATGTTTTAATGGGTCAATACCAACTGCCCTTAAACTATCCAAATACATATCCTGTACTTCGTCAGGTGATGGTTTGAGTATTACCTGTAATTGATGATGTTGGTATACTCTATTTGGATTTTCTCCATATCTAGCATCTGCTGGTCTTCTTGAAGGCTCAACATATACTATCTTCCAAGGTTCTGGTCCTAAAGCCCTTAAAAAGGTATTTGGATTCATAGTACCTGCCCCTTTTTCAACATCATATGGTTCAGATATTATACATCCCTTTTCTCCCCAAAATCTTAGTAGTTTCAGTATTAAGTCCTGAAAATACATCTAAAAAAACCTCCTTGTTTTTCTAATTGCAAAATTAAACAATCTTAAATCTCATAAGAAATAAAGACTGATTATAAATTTAGCAAAATTTTATTTTTTTGTCAAGTAAAACTAGTCAATTATATGGTTTGTCATTAAAGATTCCATTAAATTTATAGTATTGAATCTTTTTCTATCTATATTATACAGTATATATTCTACTAATACCTCATGTAATTTATATAATGACTTATTAGATAATTTTATTTTATATGCTTGCTCTAATTTTGTATATAAAAACTCATTTAAAGCTATATATTCTTCTTTTTCTATTAAATAACTTGAATGAGATTTGCTAAAACAATTGGAACAAATTATTCCACCATTTTCTATACTAAATTTAATTTTTTCCATATTGTTATTACCACATAGAACACAGTTCTGTAAATAAGGTTTATATCCTAAAAATGAAATAAATTTTAATTCGTAGCTAATAATAAACTTCATAAAACTTTTGTCTAGTTTTTCAAGTACAATTAATCCTTTTCTAAATAGTAAAAAAAGTTTTTCATTTTTTTCTTCTTCTGCTAATGATTTTTCCACTAATTCTAACATGTAAGAACCATAGGCGAATCTCTCCATCTTTTCTCTTATATAATAAAAAGAATTTATTATACTTCCTTGGTTAAGATAAAAAAAGTTTCTTCCCTTGTGAAGATTATATTCATTATATGAAAAAGGTTGAGTATTAGCTATTATTTTTGATTTAGGTCTATAGGCTCCTCTAGCCATAATAGAAATCATTCCATATTCCTTAGTAAATACTTTTATTATCTTAGAGGTATCCTTATATCTAATCTCTTTTAAAACTATTCCTTCTGTTTTTATCATATATATAACACCTGGCTATTTATAACCAAAGTATTTTACTTTATTCTCCTTTTCTCTCCAGTTTTTTTCTATCTTTACCCATATTTCTAAATTGACCTTACTACCTAAAAGAGTTTCTATATCTCTTTTTGCATATTTACTTATTTGTTTTAATTTCTTACCATTCTTCCCTATAACAATTCCCTTATGGGATTTTTTTTCAACGAATATATTAGCAAATACATCTATTATATCTTCATCTTCTCTTTTCTTGATACCATCAATAGATACATAAATACCATGAGGTACTTCTTCTTCTAAACCTATTAGAGCTTTTTCTCTTATTATTTCAGATACAATAAATCTTTCAGGTTGATCAGTTATCATATCTTCTGGAAAGTACTGTGGTCCTTCTGGTACCATTTTCTTTAATATTTCTATATATTTATCTACATTGATGTTATTTAATGCAGATATAGTTATTATTTCCTCAAACATATCCATTTTATTATATTTATCTATTAACTGTAGTATTTCTTCTTCTTCTGATTCATCAATTTTATTTATAAGCAATACAATCGGAGTAGATATCTTCTTTAAATCTTCTATTATCATGCTATCCATTTTTCCTATTTCCAAGCTATTATCAACCATAAAAGTTATCAAATCTACTTCTTCTAAAGTAGATTTAGACATTTTTAACATATATTCTCCTAGCTTATTTCTTGGCATTTGTATTCCAGGGGTATCAATAAATACTATCTGACTATCCTCTTCTGTGTAAACAAGTTGAATCTTGTTTCTTGTTGTTTGTGGCTTATTTGATATTATAGAAATTTTTTCTCCTATTACTTTATTTAATAATGTAGATTTTCCTACATTTGGCCTACCTATAACTGTTACAAATCCTGATTTATACATTTTTGTCACCCCTACTATCTGATTTTCCTAAATCCTCTGGTCCAAAACTATGTGGAAGCAAATCTTCTAAAATATATTCTTTATATTCATTTATAGAATTTGCTACTATAATTTTAGCCTTAGGCCCAAACTCTCTAATTACCTGCCTACACACACCACAGGGATAAGTCATATCTCCATCACCTACTATTGCTATGGCCTTTATTTTTTTATGCCCTTCAGATACTGCTTTAAAAATCGCAGTTCTCTCTGCACATATTGTTGGTGAATATGATGCAATTTCTATATTACAGCCAGTATATATACTATTATCTTGGGTCATAATAGCAGCACCTACATGAAATTTAGAATAGGGTACATATGCATTTTCCTTTGCCTCTAATGCCTTTTTAATTAATTCTTTTACATCCATAAAATGCCTCCTCAATAAGTCATAGTATATTACTTTACCCTTTTTAAATCTTTTCAATCATATTATATCTTTAACATTACTCTTAGTTATGTATTTACCTTATCCTATGATTTGGAAGACTAAAATTCCAACTAATATACCTAACATAGAACCTAATAATACTTCTAAAACACTGTGTATCTTCCCTTCAACTCTACTTTCCGCCACAAGAAAGGCTAAAGCAAAGGTTAGTGTAGAAACTAGTATTTGATGAGATAGAAAGGCTACTATAGTGGCTATAGTAAAAGATACAGCTGCATGGCCACTTACTGTACCACCCTGAAAATGACTACCTCTGCCTCTATAAAATTTTGACTTTAACCCAATAGTTAACAAAACAACTAGTAAGAGGGCTACAAAAGTCAAATGTATTGGCGATTTTCTAATTTTTACAAGTAATAATTCTGAGTAATTACTTAATCTATCAAAGAATAACAAATATCCTACTATTACCGAGTTTATTGCAGCTATTAAAACTGCACCAGCGGATACATCCTTTACTAATCTTGCCAAAGGATGATAGTCCTCTGTAATCAAATCAACTACCCTCTCTAAAGCAGTATTTATCATTTCAGCTATGATTACCAAACAAATAGCAAATAAGAGGAGTAAAAATTCAGTTCTACTGAAATCAAAAAAAAGACTCAATAATATAACTGATATAGCTGTTGCATAGTGTATTCTCATATGTTTTTCAGTTTTTAAGGCTAATATAATACCTGAAACTGCATAATTAAAGCTAGCAATTATTGATCTCTTTCTCATTTTCTTCGCTCCTAAATATTTTTAAAAATATTTATATTTTTCATTATTGTTTTTTCTTTAAGTCTCATAGTCTTTTTATCTTCTTCCTCCATATGATCATATCCCAAAAGATGAAGCATACTATGGGCTGTTAGATATGCAACTTCTCTGTTAAAAGAATGGCCAAATTCCTTTGACTGTTCTAAAGCCTTTTCTGCCGATATAATTATATCTCCCAATAGAACAGGTCCTTCAAATAAAAATTCTTCATCTTGTGGAAAAGATAATACATCTGTTTCTTTATCAATGCTTCTATAAATACTATTTAATTCTTTTATCTCCTTATTATCAACAAAAGAAACACTAATTTCATAATCTAAAGAATCCTTTTCCATAGTCAAAGCTTCTTTTACTACTTTCTCTAGTATATCATTAATATCATTTTCTATTATAACTTTATCTTGCCTATTATCTATAAATATCTCCACTATTTTTCTGCCTCCAAGCTTATTTCTGTATTTAGGTATTCTATTCTATAATAATGTATTCCAGCTAATACATTTATAAATGTATTTATTATTAACCCTAGCTTCTGTAGAGTCTGCTAACATAATAATTGCCCCTTCCTTAGTCTAAGGTTTTTTGCCCTTATATCTATAGGAGAAATATCTCCTACTTCTAATTCTAGTTTATCAGTTTCAAATTTATGAAAAGTAATAAAAAAAAGGATTGCCGTAAAATTACAAGCAATAACCCATTGTATGTCTTTCTGTTTTTTCCAAGTAAATGTTTTATCCTATCCATAGGCTTCCCCCATTATGGCCGTACTTTAGTATTTTCATATTCATCATAAGCTTCAATAATTCTTTGTATCAATGGATGTCTAACTATATCACTTTTTAAAAGGTATATAAAATCAATACCTCTCACATTATTTAATATCTTAGGTATAGTCTTAAGTCCAGATTCTTTTCCCTTTGCTAAATCTATTTGGGTTATATCTCCTGTCACAATAGCCTTTGATCCAAATCCAAGTCTAGTCAAAAACATTTTCATTTGTTCATTTGTTGAATTCTGTGCCTCATCTAATATTACATAAGCTGAATCCAAAGTTCTACCTCTCATATATGCTAAAGGTGCAACTTCTATTAAACCTTTTTCTATATATTTAGCAGAAGTCTCAGGTCCTAATATATCAAATAAAGCATCATATATAGGTCTTAGATAAGGATCAACCTTTTCTTGTAAATCTCCTGGTAAGAAACCTAAACTTTCACCCGCTTCTACTGCTGGCCTTGTTAATATAATTCTACTTACCTCTTTACTTTTTAAGGCTTTAACTGCTTTTGCCATCGCCAAATAAGTCTTACCTGTTCCTGCTGGTCCAATACAAAATACTATATCATTTTTTCTTATGCTATCTAAATATCTTTTTTGTCCAAGAGTTTTAGCCTTTATACTTTTACCTGAAAATGTAACACAAACAACTTCTTTAAGAAGTTCCTTTACATAATCTTCTTTACCATCAAGCAGCAATTGAATACCATATCTTACATCTTGTTTATCTAGTTTATTTTGAGAATCTATTATTTCTATTAAATTGTATATTAATTTCTCTCCTAAATCAACAGATTCTTTATCTCCATAGATTTCTATTTCTCCATCTCTAACCATCATATCTATATTTAATTCTTCTTTTATAATATTTATATTCTCATCAAATTTTCCATATATCTCTTTCATAATCTTATTGTTTTCAATCTTTACTGTTTTCTTTTCTATATTGTCTGCCAAATTAATCCTCCTTATTATCTTTTATTTGGTTATTTTTTATTTGATTTTCTATTATTTGTTTTTTACCTATATCTTCTATGACCTCTATGGTTACAGTTGTAGTCAATGTATCCTTATCTAATTTATGAATAGTATTTTTAGATTGCACTTCACTATTTTTTGGCAACTTATTATTTAGCTTTTTTGTTGCTTTTAATTGAGTGGCCTTTTTTAAAAAATCTATATTTTGTTTTATTTCTTTTAGTTCTACTTCCTTATATTCATAGTTTATCATTTTTATTGGAAATTCAATTCCTATTTTATCTAAATTTATTAATTGTCTTTCAACAATATTTTCTTTAAAATTTGGAAAAGGTACATCTCCTTTTATAAATTTTATTCCCTTGTCTCTTATTTCTATACCTCTTTGATTATATGTTTTACCTGTATAGCGTTCTTCTTTTTTTACTATGGGTTCATTAACTGTACTAGTATATCTAGTTACAGCCAAAACTTCACCTTCACTATGAACGTAACTTTCTTTTTCTGTGTATTCACTTTTTAATATACCTGTAATTAAAAGCTGTCCTTCTTCTACTATTGTACCACTTTTTACAACAGATTTTCCATTTTTAGGTATAACTTTAACTATAACTCCCTTTTTCTTTGCGACTACATTGCAAGGATAATCTTTATTTACTTTTTCTGGAGGAATATCTTGTTCTTTTATTTCTATTGCCAATTTTGTACCTTTTACATTTGCCGATACAAAAGAAATATAATCATATTGATTTATTAAAATACTTCGTATACTTTCATTATCTATATTATATTTCAATTTACCTATCCTTATATTATTCTCCTTTAACAAAGAAATTATTTCCTCACTTGGTGTTTGAATTGCTCCTATTATTTCTATCTTCCATATTGTAGACGTCAAGAAAAATATAGCTAGCAAAAACATCATAAATCCTAATGCTAACATCTTTCTTTGTTTGATCTTGTAAATTATAAATGGAAATCCTTTTTTCTCCTTGATTTCAATTATACAGCCAACTTTTTTTACAATCTTCTTCATTTCTTTAAAGCCCTTTATACTTAACTTCATTTCCAATACAATATTGCTACTTCTTTTTATATCCCATAAATATATATTATGAAAAGTAGCTAGGTTTAATAGTCTTTCCAGAGTCAATCCCTCAACCTTAATAATAACATATCCTCTAAGATAATTCCATATTTTTATAGCTAGCATATTCACACTCCCTAGCTTATTATTTCTATTTTTTTTATTATACCAACAATTATTATTTCTTCTGAAAGTATTGTCTTTATTTCTAAATCTTCCCCTGTTATTTTAAATATTCCAGATTTAGTGTTTACCCGTATATCCTTTTCAGTGTATTCAATTATTCCTTTATGATTTAATATTGAAAGCTGAGTATTGCCTATTAAGGTTAATTTAGGCAAATTCATCATTATATCCACCGGTAATTCTAGTGCTTCGGAAATATTATATTTAGCATCTTCTATTTGTTTTTTCATCAATATCCCTCCTGTAAATTCTATGCTATTTATGATAATAGTATTACATAGAACTTTAGATACTAAAACTGCAATAAGAAATAAAAAAGTACAAGTGGATATCCACTTGTACTTTTTATTTCTTCAAACTTTTAGGTTTTCCTAATATTTCTGAAAATATTATGCCCTTTATTATATCTTCTTTAAATTTCATTTTATCTTCTTCAGTTTTAGGGACTAAAACTTGTTTTATAGGGTCATTATATCCATCCATATAATGTTGTCTATTTTTTTCTATTTCTAACTTTTTACGTTTCATATTTTCCAACTCAGAATGTTTGTTTATTTTATCCTTTTGTAGCCTTATTGATTCATCCCTTGTAGATCCTTTTTCCATAGTATCTATAGTCTCATTTTGTTTTCTTGAATTTTCTCTTTTAATCTCTTTTTCTTTTTCTGATTCTAATTCATTTTCTAATATTCTTTTTAATTCCCTCAAAGGTTTATTGCTAAAAGATTTATCTGATTTAGTAAGATTTTTATCATTAACTTCTTCACTACTTTGTCTTCTAGCTTTTTCCATTTTCTTTTTATTTTGTATAGATTTAAGAATTAAATCTATAGCTATTATAACTATAAAAAATATTAAAGGATTGGGCATATTATCCCTCCTTAATTTTTATTATTGTCATCATCAGTTATTTTAGATATTGAAGATCTCATATCAGTATCAGCTAATACATTCTTCATATTATAATAATCCATAACACCCAGCTTACCATCCCTTAAAGCTGCTGCTAAAGCTAATGGTACCTGCGCTTCTGCTTCTACTACCTTAGCCTTCATTGCTTCTACTTCGGCCTTCATTTCTTGTTCTTTAGCTACTGCCATGGCTCTTCTTTCTTCAGCCTTAGCTTCAGCTATTCGCTTATCTGCTTCAGCTTGATCCATTTGTAGTTTTGCTCCTATATTTCTACCTACATCCACATCTGCTATATCGATAGAAAGTATTTCAAAAGCAGTACCTGAATCTAAACCTTTTCCTAATATAGTTTTAGATATATTATCTGGATTTTCTAGTACGTCCTTATGAGAATTTGAACTACCAACTGTAGTTACAATTCCCTCTCCTACTCTGGCAATTAT
This sequence comes from uncultured Tissierellaceae bacterium, assembly GCA_964567475.1. GTDB lineage: Bacteria > Bacillota > Clostridia > Tissierellales > Tissierellaceae > CAZMMV01. Next base: position 7,781 of record CAZMMV010000032.1, read on the forward strand.
AGTTTCTTCACCAGCACCTCCAACTAATCTTTCAATGTTTGCTCTCACTGTAACCCTAGCCTTAGCCATTACTTCTATACCATCTTTAGATACAGCTGCTATTATAGGTGTTTCTATAACCTTAGGATTAACTGATACCTGTACTGCTTCCAATACATTTCTACCCGCTAAATCAATAGCTGCTGCTCTTTCAAACTCTAGTGGTATGTTTGCCCTCTGTGCTGCAATTAGAGCATCTACTAAGGTATTAACATTTCCTCCTGCTAAATAATGAGCCTCTAATTCGTCAATTTTTAATTTCAAACCAGCTTTTGTTGCTTTAATCATTGGATTAACAATCCTAGTTGGTGCTACTCTTCTAAGCCTCATACCTATAAGTGTTGCCATTGGAATTTTAACTCCTGAGAAAAATGCTGTTATCCATAATCCTATTGGTATAAATGAAAAGAAAAGCATTAAAACTATAATAATAACTACTGCTATTCCTACTGGTAAAAATAATGTACTTCCCATTAATTTGACCTCCTAACATATATTTTTGAACCTTCTACCCTGACTACTTTTACAGGTGTATCTTTAGAAATATGTCCACTTTCAGATAATGCATCTAATTTTATCCCTTCTATTTCTATAAAGCCAGTAGGGCGAAGTTCTGTTTTAGTAATACCTGTTTTATTTAGGTAGACATCCATACTATCTGTTGAAAGATATCCACTTTCCTCATCATGATTTGATTGTAAAATAATCTTTTCTATTGACTTACTCTTAAATCCTTTTTTTAGCAATATTACAGTTAATATTGTAGTTATGATAATCGCAATACTAAGAGATAATAATGCTGTGGAAAGAGAATCAACTGCTAAGATTACACCTACTGCAACAAATAATATTCCTCCAATACCAGGTAATCCAAATCCTGGCACTACTAGTTCTACTACTAATAGTATCAGCCCTGTGACAAATAATATTAAAGATGTCCAGTTGGAGTTTCCAGCTAATATATTTCCGCCAAAATACAAACCAAAACCTATGATACTTATTGTTCCTCCTAGTCCAAAACCTGGAGTTAAAATTTCAATAACTAATCCTATAAATCCTAAAGTTAATAAAAGACTACTTATATATGGATTAGCAATATATTTCGCTAACTTTACTTGTAAACTTTCATCTACTTTCTTTACACTAGCATTTCCCATATTAAAATATTTTATTATTTCATCATAACTATCTGCTGTTAAATCTGATATTCCATATTCTAATGCTTCTCTTGAAGTAAGGTTAAGAAGCTTACCTTTACTTATTATACCATCTATCTCAATATCCTGATCTGCCATAGCTTCCATTATTCTTGAATCTCTACCCCTATATTGAGCCGTATCTCTTAAAAAACCTCTCCACATAGAAAGACTTTTTTCTTCAATTGGTCTAGTCTCAGCGGAACCTATTGTAGCAGAACTAGACATAACTACATTTTCTGATGCAATGGTTATTAAAGTACCTGCAGATATAGCTTTGTTATTTACATAAGATATAGTAGGTATAGGTACCGATATTATAAGATCCTTTATATTGGAGGCTTGATCTATTAATCCGCCATAAGTATTGATTTCAAATATAATAGCCTCTGCATTATTTGTATCTATATTAGATATCGAATCTCTTACAAAATTGTAAGTAGCTTTATTTATTTCACCTTCTATAGGTATTACATAAATATTGCCATTATCTTCTGCAAAACTCAAGCTTGAAAAGATTAAAATTATTAACATTATAATTATTATATTTAATTTGCTTTTTCTCACCTAAACACCTCCGTAAGATATTGTTACCCAATCTTATTTAAAATAACTATTAAAATGAAAGCCTGGGAAATCCCAGGCTAATTCAAAATATCTCTTACCACTTTATTTACAATTTTTCCGTCAGTTCTACCTTTGACTTTAGGCATTACCGTTTTCATTATAATACCAATATCTTTCATAGATGTTGCATTAATTTCTTCTATAGTTTTTGCAACTATTTCCTCTATTTCATCTTTTGTTAATTGTTTAGGTAAATATTTTAAAAGAATTTCAATTTCAGATTTTGTTAAATCTACTAAATCTTGTCTATTTCCTTTTTCAAATTCTTCAATTGACATTCTTTTTTCTTTTAATTGTTTAGATATAATTTCTAATATATCTTCATCTGATAATTCTATTCTTTCATCTACTTCTTTTTGTTTTATTGCAGCTCTTATCATAATGATAGTATTCTTTGTTATTGTATCTTTATTTTTCATGGACGTTTTAAAATCATCCATAAGAATTTTTTTAAGGGACATTTATTCACCTTCTTAATTGTATCTAAATTAATATCTAGATTAGTATTTAGAGTTTTTCTTCCTTCTGGCTTCTTCAGATTTCTTTTTACGTTTTACGCTTGGCTTTTCATAATGTCTTCTCTTCTTAGCTTCACCTATAACACCTGAACGAGCACATTGCTTTTTAAACCTTCTTAAAGCATTGTCTAGAGATTCATTATCGCCTACTTTAATTTCTGACATTTTCTTCCCTCCCCTCTCTTCTACAAGAGTACTTCAATACTACCTCAATAAGAGTTATAGCTCTAAACAATTATACATGATAATTTTAGAAATTTCAACCCTTTTTTAACCTGGTGGCCACTGCATATTCCTTTTGCCTAATACATGAAAATGAATATGATCTACAGTTTGACCTCCATCTACACCACAATTGTTTACTATCCTGTATCCAGAGTCTAATTTCTTTTTCTTAGCAAGCTTAGAAGCCATATAAAAAATATATCCTATAAGCTCAATATCTTCTTTAGTTAAATTATCTGCAGACTTAATATGCTTCTTTGGAATTACAAGAAAATGTACTGGGGCCTCTGGGTTAACATCATTAAAAGCTATTATTCTATCATCTTCGTATATAATTTCACTAGGTATTTCTCCTTTAGCTATCTTGCAAAACAAGCAATCATTCACTTAAGTCACCTCCCTAAACATAAAAAACTATATATACACTATATCAAAGTTTAAAAAACATTCCCACTATAAAAGGCAAATCTTACAATTTAATATCTCCAACTAAATAATCTCCATCAACATCTCTAATTCTAATATCCTTTATACTTCCTAAAATGCTTTCAGAACTTTTTGATTTAACTCTTATATAATTAGTTGTATAGCCCTCTACAAATCCTTCTGTTCCTTTGCTTTCTTCCTCAAAGAGTACTAACAGTGAACTATCTATAAATTTAGCATTAAATTTTTTAGTCAATACTTCTCCAAGGTCTATTAATATTTCAGACCTTTTGTTTTTTATATTTCCATTAATTTGATTTTTATCCGCTGCTGCAGGGGTTCCTTTTCTTGGTGAATACTTAAATACATGTATTCTAGAAAACTTGATTTTTTTTACATATTCACAGGTTTCTTGAAACTCTTCTTCTGTTTCTCCAGGAAATCCTACAATTATATCTGTTGTAATTCCTGCATTAGGCATATATTTCCTGATAATATTTACTATGTTTTCATATTCTGCTGTAGTATACTTTCTATTCATTCTCTTAAGAACTGTATCACTACCTGATTGCAAGGATAAATGAAAATGATCACATACTTTTCCAATTTTTAATATAGCTTTCATAAAATCCTCATCTATTAAAGTAGGCTCTATGGAACTAAGTCTAATTCTTTCAATGTTTTTTACCTTTCCTACTTCTTCTAGTACATTTATAAGAGATATATCCTTCATATCTTTACCATAAGAAGCTACATGAATTCCTGTAAGTACTATTTCTTTAAATCCTGCTTTAGCAAGTTTTTCTGTTTCTTTTATTATATCTTCTAAATCTCGACTTCTTATAGGTCCTCTAGCATAAGGAATAATACAATAACTACAGAATCGATTACATCCATCTTGAATTTTTATATATGCTCTAGTCTTAGATTTTATAGTATCTATATTTATAGTTTCAAAATCTTTTTGTGTCTTTACATTTCTAACTATATTTATTTTTTGATTTTTATATTTTGCATCTTCGCATAACTCTACTATCTTATCTCTATTTATAGTTCCTATTATTACATCAACATCTTTTATATTTGAAATTTCCTCAGGTGAAACCTGAGAATAACATCCTACTACTGCAACAATTGCATTTTTATTAATTTTTTTTGCTCTTCTTATAATTTGCCTTGATTTTCTATCTGATAAATTGGTTACTGTACAAGTATTGATTACATATACATCAGCCTCATCTTCATAATCAACAAGCTTATAGCCATTACTTTCAAAATTTTCCTCCATAGCTTCAGTTTCATACTGATTTACTTTACATCCTAAAGTATAAAAAGCTACTGTTTTCATCAAATCACCCCTAAATCTCCACCTGCATAAAGTATTATTGTAGCTGCAACAATACCTGCAGTTTCAGTTCTTAAAATTCTAGGTCCTAAAGTTACAATATTAGCTCCTATTTGCCTAAGTTTTTCTATCTCATACTCCTCAAATCCACCCTCTGGACCTATTATAAGATGGTATTTATGTTTCCCAATATCCTTAATAGCTTGTCCTATACTTTTACCTTTTTCATCTTCATAAGCTACAATGATATTTTCTTCATCTTTTAATAATTCAATCATTTCATTAAAATCTATTATGTTTTCAACCTTTGGCAAAGCATCTCTCTTGCTTTGTTTTGAAGCCTCATCTGCTATTTGATTCCATCTATTTACTTTAGATTCTTCTTTTTTGGCATCCTTGATTTTTACTACAGATCTATGGCTACTTAATGGATATATCTTATTTACACCTAGCTCTGTACATTTTTGTATAATAAAATCCATTTTACTAGCCTTAGCTAAACCTTGATACAATACAATCTCAGTATTAGCTTCATTTTGACCTAAATATTGATCTAACACCTTAAAATCTATTTGTTTCTTTGAAAGGGATTCTATTTGAGAAATATAAACCTTTCTTTCTGCTACAATTTCTACTATATCTCCCTCTTTAAGTCTTATAACATCTTTTATATGTTTTACGTCAGTTCCTAATATCTTAATATTATTATCTTCTATTTGTTCTTTTTCTACAAAAAATCTGTGCATATTTATTCCCCTAATTTATTAGTAGCTATAATACAAGCCCATTCATTTTTCTTAACAATATCTAGTATTATAAAGTTGTTTTCTAACAATGCATTTTCCACAAGTGGAATTTTTTCTATTATTATTCCTGATGCAATAAATACACCTTGATCTTTTAAATAATCTTTTATACTTGGAACCATCTTAGCTATTATTTCAGCTATTATATTAGACACTATAACATTGGCATTTCCCTCTATAACTTCTAGAAGATCTCCCCTTTTTATATCTACGATATCTTCCACATTATTTATTTTAATATTTTCACTAGATACCCTTACACAAACCGGGTCTAAATCTACTCCTATTACCTTTTTAGCACCCAATTTAGCTGCTACTATAGATAATATACCACTTCCGCAACCAATGTCATACACTAAATCTCCTGGCTTTACATGGTTTTCTAAAGCCTCTGAACACATCATAGTAGTTTCATGTGTTCCAGTACCAAAAGCCATTCCTGGATCTAATTCTACTAAAATAGTATCCTTACCTACCTCCGCTTCTTCCCAAGAAGGTTTAATCAATATATTTTTTCCTATTTTAGTTGGTTTATAATATTTTTTCCAAGATTCTGCCCAATCTTTTTCATCTACAGAACTAATAGTTATATGATTTTTTTCTTTTAACATAGGATGATGTTTAATTCTTTCTTTTATCTTTTGTATAATATATTCCAATTCTTTATTCTCAGCAAAGTATGCTTTTATAATTATCTGATTTGATTCTACTTTTATTAAATCTGGATCAATAAAATCCCAATCTATCTCAGATTGTACCAATTCCAATATATCCCTAGGATCTTCTATTGCAAGACCTGTCGCACCTACATCATATAATATATCAGTCACCACATCTTCTAATTCATTAGTAGTTTTTATTTGTATCTCTGCCCAATTCATAAATACACATCCTTTATTAAACTATAAATTGATTATACACCAAAATAATTTTAAAAACTATTATATTTATATTTGTTTTTATATTTTTAAAAGCAATCACATAACGTGATTGCTTTTTTAGTTAAAGGCATCCTTTACCTTCTCAAAGAAACCTTTCTTGTTTTTTTTATATTTTTCTCCAGTTTCTCCTGCAAATTCCAATAATAATTCTTTTTGCTTATCTGTTAACTTAGTAGGTACCTTTACCTGTACAGTAAATATTAAATCGCCCCTACCACTAGACCTTAATCTTGGTACTCCCATATTTTTGATTTTAAATTTTGTTCCTGTTTGAGTCCCAGATGGAATATTATAAGCTTCCGTACCCTCTAATGTAGGTACTTTTATCTCAGCACCAAGAGAAGCCTCAGTAAATGTAATTGGTATATTTAGATATATATTATTACCTGAACGTTTAAATATAGGATCTGGTTTTACATTTATATAAATATATAAATCTCCCCTAGGTCCTCCCATATCTCCTGGTTCTCCCTCTTCTCTTATAGAAATAACAGAATCCGAATCTACACCTGCTGGCACCTTAACTGAAATCTTTTTAGTTTTTATTTCTTTACCAGTTCCTCTACAATTGCTACACTTTTCTTCTATTACCTCTCCTAATCCCTGGCATACATCACAGGTAGAACTTCGTACAAATTGTCCAAAGGGAGTTTGTTGAGCATATCTTACTTCCCCAGTTCCATTACAGTTAGAACAAGTTTCCTTTTTAGTTCCTGGTTTAGCACCACTGCCTGAGCAAACATGACAATCTTCAGTTCTTCTAAATTGAATTTCTTTTTCTATACCAAATACTGCATCTTTAAATTCTAAATTTAAATCATATCTAATATCTGAGCCCCTAGTAGGTCCTCTACTTCTACTATTTCCTCCAAAACCTCCGCCAAAAACATCAAATATATCATCGAATATATCTCCAAAGCCACCAAAACCTTGGCCGTTCCCTGCTGCCTGTGGATCTATTCCTGCATGACCAAATCTATCGTATCTAGATCTCTTTTCTTTATTGCTAAGTATTTCATAAGCTTCATTTGCTTCTTTAAATTTTACTTCTGCCTCATGATCATCAGGATTTAAATCTGGATGATATTTTTTAGCCATTTTTCTATATGCTCTTTTAACTTCATCTTGACTAGCATTTTTATCTATGTCTAACACTTCATAATAATCCCTTTTTGACATCTTTTCACCAACCTTTAGTAATATAAACCATAGACATTATACCAAAACTTAGAGCTAAATCCAAGGATTTAGCTCTAGATTCAATAATCTTTATTCTACTTTTATTCTTCGTCCTCATCTACTACTTCATAATCAGCATCTACTACATCATCATCTTCTTGTGAGTCTGCAGTTCCTTCTTGTTCTGCATTTTGTTCATACATCTTTTGTGAAATAGTATGGAATGCTTCTGTTAACTCTTCAGTTTTAGTTTTTATAGCTTCATTATCTTCTCCTTCTAAAACCTTTTTAAGTTCTTCTAATTTACCTTCCACATTAGATTTTTCATCTTCAGATATTTTATCTTCTAAATCTTTTAAAGTCTTTTCAGTTTGATAAACTAAATTATCAGCATTATTTCTTATTTCAATTCCTTCTTTTTTCTTTTTATCTTCTTCAGCAAATTGTTCTGCTTCTTTTACTTTCTTTTCTATTTCATCATCTGAAAGCTTGGTAGAAGAAGTTATAGTTATCTTTTGCTCTTTACCTGAACCTAAATCTTTAGCACTTACATTAACAATACCATTAGCATCGATATCAAAAGTTACTTCTATTTGTGGTACTCCCCTTTTAGCTGGTGGTATACCAGTTAATTGGAATCTGCCTAATGTAGTATTGTCTGCTGCCATTTCTCTTTCACCTTGTAATACATGAATATCCACTGATGTTTGGTTATCAGCTGCAGTAGTGAAAGTTTGGCTCTTCTTAGTAGGTATAGTAGTATTTCTTTCAATCAGTTTAGTTGTTACTGAACCAAGAGTTTCTATTCCTAAAGAAAGAGGTGTAACGTCTAATAAAAGCAAATCTTTTACTTCACCAGATAATACTCCAGCTTGAATAGCTGCACCTAATGCAACACTTTCATCAGGGTTAATATCTTTTTGTGGATCTTTTCCAATAAGTTTTTTAACAGCTTCTTGTACAGCTGGAATTCTTGTTGAACCACCAACTAATAAAATCTTTTCAACTTCACTTGCTTTTAATCCTGAATCTTTTAAAGCTTCCCTAACAGGTCCAAGCGTACTGTCTACAAGACTTGCTGTTAATTCGTTAAACTTAGCTCTTGTAATATCCATATTAAAATGTATTGGACCAGATTGAGTCGCAGTAATGAAAGGTAAGTTTATATTTGTCTTCATTGTAGAAGATAATTCTTTTTTAGCTTTCTCTGCAGCTTCTCTAAGTCTTTGAAGTGACATTTTATCTTTCTTTAAATCTACTCCATTTTCTTTTTTAAATTCTTCAGCCATATATTCTAATAATACATTATCAAAGTCGTCTCCACCTAAACTATTGTTACCTCTAGTCGCTAATACTTCAAATACTCCGTCACCAAGTTCTAATATAGATACGTCAAAAGTACCTCCACCTAAGTCAAATACCATTATCTTATGTTGGCCTTCCATTTTATCCATTCCATAAGCAAGTGCTGCTGCTGTAGGTTCATTTATAATTCTTTTAACTTCTAATCCTGCAATTTTTCCAGCATCCTTAGTAGCCTGTCTTTGACTATCTGTAAAATATGCTGGAACTGTTATAACTGCTTCAGTAACAGTTTCTCCTAAATAATTTTCAGCATCTGCTTTAATTTTTTGTAATATCATTGCTGATATTTCTTCAGGTGAATAATTCTTATCACCAATTTTCTTTTTAGTATCAGAACCCATTTCTCTTTTGATTGATGCTATTGTTCTATCAGGATTTGTAATTGCTTGTCTTTTTGCTGTTTCACCAACAAGTCTTTCTCCATCCT
>CAZMMV010000033.1:0-16694 GCA_964567475.1 uncultured Tissierellaceae bacterium
GCATTGATTTGGCTACAGATGAATACGCCTGATCTTGCTATAACAGAAGCAGCTGATTATTAGTAGAATTATGCCTTGGGTTATAGGATTTACTATATTGATGGGGGTTATAATTGCTGCTCGTCAAGATGTTTTGAAACGTCGATTGGCTTATCAGACTATAAGTCATCTTTCATACATATTATTAGGCGCTTTTACATTGCAGCCTTGGGGATTAGCTGGTGCAATAATGCATATGATTAGTTACTCTACGCTTAAAGTTAGTCTTTTCTTTTGTGCAGGAATTATTTCTGAACAGACAGGTGAGACTGATATTAGCAGAATGGCTGGACTTGGTTGGAAATTACCAAAAACTATGGTGGCTTTTAGTATAGCTGCTCTTGGAATGATAGGTATGCTACCTCTTAATACATTTTGGGGGAAATATTATTTAATGAAGGGTAGTGTAGAAGCTGGGAAATGGCCCCTTGCTGTGATACTTATTATTAGTGGTATTATAAATGCAGTTTGTTTTATACCTGTTATTGTTGATGCTTTTCGTGGAGAGCGAAATACTAGCACTAAAGAAAGTGGAAATAGACTTAAGCTTATGCTAGTTCCGACTCTTATTTTATCAACAATTTCGCTTTTAATAGGTCTTTGGCCAGGAATAGTTTGGCCTGGAGTTCAGGCTGTTGTTAATTCGTTCTTTTAGAAAGGGAGATGTAAATTTATGTTACTTGTGATACTTATGGCTATCCCACTTCTAGGAGCATTGATCCTATTATTTACTCGGGATAAGCCTATAAAGATACCTTTTATTTGTAGTTTAGCTGTTCTTTTGTTAGGAATTTTTGGACTTAAAGGTGTTTTCGGGGGGATACCATTAACTTATGAGATAGGAATGTCAGGTCCTCTTAATTTAAGTCTTCAAGCTGATTCTTTATCTGCAATTTTTGTTATATTGGCATCTTTTCTTTGGTTTGTAGTTTCTATATATTCACCTAGATATATGGAATATGAGGGGAAAGCTTGGATATTTCAGATTTGTACATTGTGTACTTTATCTGCTGTTCTAGGGATATTTTTAGCAGAGAATTTGTTGACTATGTTACTTTTCTTTGAATTGATGACAATTACATCCTATTTTTGGGTTGTTCATAGATGGGATAAGGCAGCAATTAGAGCTGGATACTTTTATTTGTTTTTTAGTATAGTTGGTGGGCTTTTAATAGCTCTTGGAATTGTTATGATGGGTGGAGCTACAGACCTTCTTCCTAGTATTGGTTCAGGTATGGTTATAGCTTCAAATTCTAAATTATTTGGTTGGAGTATAGGCATAATGCTAGCAGGATTTGGAATCAAAGCTGGTATGGTACCTTTACATCTTTGGTTGCCTTATGCTCACTCAGTTGCACCGACCCCAGCTAGTGCACTTTTATCTGGATTAATTATCAAGGTAGGAGCTTATGGATTGATACGAGTAGGGGAGTTTGCTGGTTTTGGTGTAAAATTAGGAGGGGGAGTGGCTTGGTTAGGATCTACTCTAATTATTTTTGGAACTTCTACTATGTTACTTGGTGTTTTAGCTGCTTTAATTCAAAGTAATGCAAAAAAACTATTAGCTTACCATAGTATTAGTCAAATGGGTTATATTATATTAGGCTTAGGTGCTAGCCTTTATTTAGGATCAAAGGGTGGCTATGGATTATCAGGTGCAATCTATCATATAATTAATCACGCTTTATTTAAGGTTGCTTTATTTTTAGGTGTTGGTGTTATATATATTCATACAGGAGAAACAAATCTTTATAAACTTGGTGGACTTTGGCGTCGTTTTCCAGTGACAGCTATACTTATGTTATTTGCTGTATTAGGAATTACAGGGGCACCTGGACTTAATGGTTATGCTAGTAAGTCTTTATTACATCATGGAATTAGTATGGCAGCTGGAACAGGACCTTCATGGTTAGTAGGGATAGAGAGGTTATTTTTAGTTGTAGGTGTTGGAACAGCTGCATCTTTTAGTAAATTATATTATCTAATGTTCTTTGGAAAACCTACTGAATTGAAGATAGAAGATGAAGGATCGCCTAAGTTACAAATAGCTATGGCTTTATTAACTATAGTTATGCTAGGCATTGGAATTAGACCGGAGTTCTTATTAGATAATGCTATAGTACCTGCAGCAGAGGCTTTAGGTATGGAAAAGATAAGTACAACTTTAATGGGTCTTTCATTTTGGAAATTTAAAGATATATTCGATATGGTAATTACTTTAATTCTTGGTATAGTAGTTTGCTGGGCAGGACTAAAAAGTGGAGTATTCCATTGGAATCCACCAGTTTGGTTAACTATAGAGGGCCTAGTAAAAATAGCAGTTGATAAATTTTATTCTATATTAGAAGTAGGATTAGAACTTTATCATTGTTTACTAGAATCAATTCGGGATATTTTTAGAAATATGAGATCTAGATTATATTCCAGTTTTTATAGATTTGATCATTCGAAAAGTGCTACTGTGTTGGGAATTGATTTAATAGGTATTAGTGCGGATGTTGCAATATTAGTTTTTATATTAGGATTTTTAATTGCATGGTATACTCTTACAAATCCAAGTCTAGGAGTTTGAGATTTATGATGGAAATATATTAAAAGCATATAGCTAGCTATATGCTTTTAATATATAAAGACATAAAAAGAATCAATAATTTAAAATGATTCAATTATTGATTCTAATTTTTCAGATAGAACTTTAGCAGTTTCAAAATCATTATCTTTTAAAGCCCTGTCTATTTTAATTTCAATTTCTTTTTTATTTTGCTCAATTTCTAGATAGTTTTTGTCAAAATGTTTTTTGTAGATCATTTGCTTGAATTTTTTCATTTTCATTTTCCTGATTGTTTTATTTTCAATTATTAAAACATAGTCCATACAGTTAACTATAGAATAAAAGTCATGAGAAACCATTAGGATAGCACCATTATAGTCTTTTATAGCTTTTTCTAAAGCTATTTGTGAATAAGTATCTAAATGACTTGTTGGTTCATCAAGAATTAGCATATCTGTTTTACTATATGAAAGCTTAGCTAATTGAAGAATGTTTTTCTCACCACCAGATAAAGATTCTATTTTTTGATTAGCTATATTTTCATTAAAACCATATTTTGTAAGGCAAGATTTAATTTCATCATAAGATTTAAAACCAGCATTAAAGAATTCTTCAAATATAGTATTAGATTCATTTAAAGTTTCTCCTTTAAGTTGAGATAAATAACCTATTTTCATATCTTCATTAAACTTAATAGATGGATTATTATTTTTAAATATTTCTAGAAGTAGGGTTGTTTTTCCACTTCCATTTGGACCAATTATAACAACTTTATCAGTAGACTTAATTTCAAAATTAATATTTTCTAAGAGAAGGTCATCAAAGCCAATATTTAAATTATTAACTTCTAAAGCTATAGTTTCTGGGTCTTTTTCATCTAGATTATTTGTAGGAAAAATCATATCAGCTTCATTTATATATATAAAAGGTTCTTTTACTCTGCGAGCCATCAATCTTTCTTGAATTTTAGCTCTAGAACTTGCATTTTTCCCTATTGAACCAGCAGCATTTTCTGATGCAGCTGATCTATACTTATCTATTAAAAGTTCATTTCTTTTAATCTCTTCATTATCAACATGTGCTAGTTCTTGTAATTCTATCTTGCGTTTAAGTAGTGAAAAGTTATAATCAATATATTTTCCATCAAATTCTTGAAGTTCACTATTTTCAAGATGAATTATTTTATTAAAACAATGGTTTAATAAATATCTATTGTGTGTAATAACTAGCAATGTACCTTTATATGAGTTTATTAAATTTTTAAGAGAATTAAGATTATCAAAATCTAAAAACACATCAGGTTCATCCATAATCATTATATCAGGGAGAGTTAACATTTCTTTAATAACTTGAACAAGTTTAAATTCTCCTCCACTAATTTTAGAAACAATTAAATCTTTACAACTCATTAAGTTTGATAAATTTAATTTTTTATTAATAATATTTTCATAATCATTTCCACCAATTGAATCAAAAGCATCTGAGACTTCTTGATATTTTTCTAATAATGCTTCAATATCTGAAGACCTAGACATTTCCTCAGATATTTTACTTAGTTCATTTTCTAGCTTTATAAAGTCTTCTCCTATATATTCAAAAACTGTAAGTTCTTTGCTTTTATCTACTTTATAAAATTGACTTACATAGCCAATTTTAGGATTATCTTCTAATTCTAATTTTCCATCAAACATATATTTTTCTGGATTCATAATTAAATCTATTAAGCTACTTTTTCCACTTCCACTAATTCCTATAAAAGCACAATGTTGATTATCTTCTATTGTAAATGAAATCTTATTATACAAATTTTTTTGTGGAAAGGAATAGGATAAGTTATCAACTTTTATCATTTTATCACCTTTCTTTTTTATTAGAACTTATATAAGTTCTAATACATATTATTTCTAAAGTTCTAATTAATATTATTATTTAACCTTAGCTATTTTTTCGATTGATCTCATAAGTTTTTCAAATTTTTCAGGTTTCAATGATTGACCACCATCTGAAACAGCAAGCTCTGGTTGGTTGTGTACTTCTATCATAAGCCCATCTGCTCCGCAAGCAATAGCTGCTTTTGAAAGAGGCTCAATCATAGACCATCTTCCTGTAGCATGACTTGGGTCAACTATGATGGGTAAGTGGCTTAGTTCCTTAATTGCTGGAATAGCACTTATATCTAGTGTGTTTCGAGTATATGTTTCAAATGTACGGATACCTCTTTCACAAAGAATAACTTGTTGATTACCTTTTGACATAATATATTCTGCTGACATAAGCAATTCTTCAATAGTTGCAGACATTCCTCTTTTAAGTAATATTGGTTTACTACTTTTTCCGGCCCTTTTTAGAAGAGAAAAGTTTTGCATGTTTCTAGCACCTATTTGTAATATATCCGTATATTCTTCCACTATATCAAAGTTTATTTCATCCATTATTTCCGTAACAATTGGAAGGCCAGTAGCTTCTTTTGCTTTTCTAAGAAGTTTCAAACCATCTTTACCCATACCTTGAAAGCTATATGGGGAAGTTCTAGGCTTAAAAGCTCCACCTCTAATTATATTAGCCCCTGATGTTTTAATAGCCTTGGCAATAGTCATAATCTGAGTTTCATTTTCCACAGCACATGGTCCAGCCATTATTACTATATTTCCTCCACCTATCTTTACACCATCTACATCTATAATAGTATCTTCTGGGTGGGAATCACGACTTGCAAGTTTAAATGGATCTTTGATTACAAGTAGCTTTTCTACATCAATATTAGCTTTTATTTGACTTGGATCTATTTTAGTAGTATCTCCTACTAATCCTAAAATACATTGATTGTCCCCTATCATTTTATGAACTTCACATCCTAAATTTTTCATTTTATTAGATAAACTTTCTATAACTTCTTCCCTTGCGTTCTTTTTCATAACTATAACCATAAAATAGCCTCCTTTCAAATTTCAAGATAATAAATCAATAAAAAAGTGGTCTCTTAACTAAGAGGCCACTTTAACATTGTTAAAAATGGATAGTAATAAATTATACCACTAGATATGATTTACTATTAAAATATCTTAGAAAGAATTTTAGAATTTATCATAGTCAATCAACTTTCCATAATTTAACTAAATCTATTTACATAAATGCAGAAAATAATTTCAAAGTTATTTGGAACTTTACTATCTTACAGTATAAACAAATAAGGGTATATTGTCAAGGCACATATTACATGAAATCTCAATTATGCGAAGATTGAAACTATCTTGACAATCTTAGATATATTGGTTAAAGTGTGTTATTAAATAATATAAAACAAAGGTGTTGATATTCGATGGAAAAGATACTTATAGATCTAGATATAGATAGTTATTATATATATATTGGAAAGAGATTTTTAAATTATATAGATGATTATATAGGAAATATAGATAAAGTAATGATAGTAACTGATGAAAATGTAGATAGTTTTTATGGAGAAATAATCACAGAAAATCTTAAAGAAGAAACTCATAAATTTATAATAGAATCAGGTGAAAGTAGCAAGACTCTATCAACTGTTGAAAGAATTTTATCTAAGATGTTAGAGTTAAACTTTACTAGAAATTCTAAAATAATAGCTTTAGGTGGTGGAGTAGTAGGTGATATTGCAGGTTTTGTTGCTTCAATTTATATGAGAGGTATTTCATTTTTGCAAGTTCCAACTACATTATTGGCACAGATAGATAGTAGTGTGGGAGGGAAAACTGGTGTAAATCTTCCAAATGGAAAGAACATGATTGGAAGCTTTTATCAAGCAGAATTAGTCTTAATAGATACAGATACACTAAAAACTCTTCCTAGAAGAGAGATAATAAGTGGACTTGGGGAAATTATAAAATATGGGCTTATATGGGATTATGAATTTCTAAATTATATTGAAAATAATTTAAATGATATATTAAATCTTAAGGAAGATATTTTAAAGAATATTATATGTAAATGTTGCAAGATAAAGGCTGAAATTGTATCTAAAGATGAAAAAGAATTAGGTCTTAGAAAGATATTAAACTATGGACATACAATAGGTCATGCATTGGAAACTGCAAGTAGTTACAAAAGATATAGTCATGGAGAGGCTATTCTGATAGGAATGTATTATGAAGGGATTATGGCAAAAAAACTTGATTTAATAGGGGATGACTATCTTTTAAAGATACAAAGAATAATTGAATCATTAGATATAGATTTAGATATAAGCGTATACCCTAAAGAACTATTACTAGATAATATGATGGGGGACAAGAAAAATAAGGAAGGCAAAATATCATTTATTTTTCCAAATGGAAAAGCTAGTGTAAAGGAAGTACTTTTAGATAGAGGTGAGGTGAATTGGTAAATACTGAAGATAATAAAGGCTCGAATATATTGCTAATAGGATTTATGGCTACAGGTAAAACTACTATGGCAAAGGAGATATCTAAAAAATTAGCTATGGAATATATAGATTTAGATAAAGTTATAGAAGAAAAGATAGAGATGAGTATAGCGGATATATTTGAAAGATATGGTGAGGAGTATTTCAGACAAGTAGAAAAGCAATGTATAAAAAATATAAATCAATTACAAGATACAATTATATCTTGTGGTGGAGGGGTTTGCCTAGATCCTGATAATATAGTTAATATAAAGAAAGCTGGAAAGGTTATACTTTTAGAAGGAAGTCCTGAGACTATTTTAAGCAGAATAAAAATGGATAGAAATAGACCTTTATTAAAAGATAAAGATGATATAGAAGGAATAAAAAGGATGATGGATGAAAGAAAGTATTCTTATCATCAATCAGCTGATATAATT
The DNA here is from genome assembly GCA_964567475.1 of uncultured Tissierellaceae bacterium. GTDB lineage: Bacteria > Bacillota > Clostridia > Tissierellales > Tissierellaceae > CAZMMV01. The sequence continues at coordinate 7,412 of CAZMMV010000033.1, forward strand.
ATAGATACAAGTGGAAAAAGTGTCTTAAATGTAAGAGATGAGATATTAAGGGCAATAAATGAATAAAAGAATTTTAGGAGACGAGAGAATGGTTAAATGTGTAAGGATACAAGCTGGGAAACTTAAAGGAAGTCTTAAGATACCGCCATCAAAGAGTATTTGTCATAGAGCAATTATATCTGCTTGTCTTAGTTTGGGAAGGAGTAAATTAGAGAATATAATCTTTTCAGATGATATAATAGCAACAAAGGAAGCTATGAGAAAACTAGGTGCTAATATAGAAAAAGTAGGAGTAAATGAATTAAAAGTAGATGGAAAATTTCCATTAGCTTTACAAGGGGGAGAAATAGATTGTAAAGAGTCAGGTTCAACCCTTAGATTTTTAATTCCAATATCACTTTTAAATGGTGGCAATGTTTCTTTTACTGGCCAGGGTAAACTTGTAAGTAGGCCATTAAATCCATATTATAAAATTTTTCATAAGCAAAATATAAATTATAAAACAAATAAAGGAAACTTACCATTAGAGATTGAAGGAAAATTGCAATCAGGTGAATTTAAAGTAGAGGGTGGTATAAGTTCTCAATTTATAACAGGACTTTTATTTTCTCTTCCCTTATTAGAGGGTAATTCCAAAATCAAGATAATAGGTAAATTAGAATCTAAAGCATATGTTGATTTAACAATAGATATCTTAAGTGAATTTGGAGTAGAAATAGTAAATAAGGATTATAAGGAATTTATTGTTGAGGGTTGTCAAAAATATAAATCAAGAGACTATAAGGTTGAGGGGGACTTTTCACAGGCAGCATTTTGGCTAGTTGGAGGAATAATGGGAGGGCCTATAGTTTCTAGGGATTTAAATCCTAATTCACTACAAGGAGATATGGCTATAGTAGACTTGATTTGGAAAATGGGTGGAGATTTATCTATAAGTGGATCTTCATTTATAGCTAAAGAGTCAACTACAAAGGGAATAACAGTAGATGTGTCAGAATATCCTGATATAGTTCCAGTACTTGCAGTTATAGCAGCTGTAAGCCAGGGTCAAACAAAAATAATAAATGCTGGAAGACTTAGAATAAAAGAGTCAGATAGATTAAGGGCTATATCTACTGAGTTAAATAAACTGGGGGCAGATATAAAGGAAGTAGGAGATTCCCTTATTATAAATGGCAAAAAAAGTTTAAAAGGTGGTAAAGTAGATAGCTGGAAGGACCATAGAATAGCTATGGCTTTAGCTATTGCAAGTATAAAGTGTGTAGACGATGTAATTATAACAAATAGCGATTCAGTTAATAAATCATATCCACATTTTTGGGAAGACTTTAAGAGTTTAGGGGGTAGGATAGATGAGTTCAACTTGGGGAAATAACATAAAACTTTCATTGTTTGGTGAATCTCATGGAAAAGCTATAGGAATAAGTATCGATGGGCTTCCACCAGGAATAAGTTTAGACTTAGAAGATATAAGATTTGAGATGAGAAGAAGAGCTCCAGGCAGGGATAAATTAGCTACTAGCAGAGTTGAAAAGGATGAATTTGAAATATTAAGTGGATATTTCAATGGAAAGACAACAGCTACTCCTCTTTGTATGATTATATATAATACGAATACTAGACCTAGAGATTATGAAAAAACTAAAAATCTTATGAGACCTGGACATGCAGACTTTACAGGAAATAAGAGATATAAAGGAAATAATGACTATAGAGGAGGAGGACATTTTTCAGGTAGAATGACAGCTCCAATTTGTTTTGCAGGTGCAATTGCCAAGCAAGTATTAAAATCTAAGGGAATAACAATAGCTGGTCATATAAATAGTATTGGAGATATTGAGGATAGTAAGTTTGATATGACAGATATATCTTCTAATTTTTTAGAGAGTTTAAGATATAAGAAGATACCTACAATTGAAGAAGGAAAGGCAAGTGAAATGGAGAAACTTATATCAAAGCTTAAAGATGAAAAGGATTCTATTGGAGGAATTGTAGAAATACTGGCTTTAAATGTTGAAGCAGGAATTGGTAATCCATTTTTCGACTCAATAGAAAGCAAGATTTCACAGATAATTTTTTCTATTCCTGGTGTAAAAGCTATAGAATTTGGTCAGGGCTTTTCTATTTCTAAGATGAAAGGTTCTGAGGCAAATGATGAATTTTATATCCATGATGAAAAGATTAAAACCTATACAAATAATAATGGTGGAATACTTGGAGGCATTTCAAATGGCATGCCTATTGTATTTAGAGTAGCTCTTAAAGCAACTCCATCTATAGGTAAAAAACAGAGAACTATAGATATTGAAAAACATGAAAATACAGAAATAGAAATAGTGGGGAGACATGATCCGTGTATAGTTATTAGGGCTTTACCTGTACTGGAAGCAGCGACAGCATTAGCTATATTAGATTTTGTATTGTAAATAGATCCAAAATAGTATAAGAGAGACCTAAATTATAAAAAAATGGAGGTAATTAAATATGGGAAGAATAAAAGGAAGTACGCAACTTACATGTATTATAGGTAGTCCAGTAGACCATAGTAAATCACCATATATGCATAATCTTGCTTTTGAAAAGTTAGGACTTGATTATGCATATATGGCTTTTGACATAAAAGAAGGATCTTTAAAGCAAGGAGTAGATGGTCTGAGAACCTTAAATGTAAGAGGATTTAACATAACTATGCCTCACAAACAAGAAGTAATGAAATATTTAGATAAGATAGAAGAAGATGCCAAACTGATAGGAGCGGTGAACACTGTCTTAAACAATAATGGAAAGTTGATAGGATACAATACAGATGGTAAAGGATTTATAAAATCATTAGAGGAAAGAAATGTAAAATATATAGATGAAAAAATAGTAATAATAGGAGCCGGTGGAGCTGCAAAGGCTATAGCTATTGAATTGGCTCTTAAAGGAGTAGAAAATATAGTTATAGTAAACAGAACATTAGAAAAGGCAGAAGCCATAAGTCATACTATAAATAAAAACATAGAAGGCAGTGAATCTAGAAGTTTAGTCTTAGATGAGAAGTTACTAAAAGAAGAACTTAAAGATGCTAGTATTTTAATAAATACAACTTCAGTTGGTATGGGAGATAGCATAGATAAGAATATAATAAAAAATGAAGACACACTAGATAAGGATTTATTTGTAGCAGATTTAATATATAATCCAGTTAAAACAAAGTTTTTATCCATGGCAGAGGAAAAAGGATGTAGAATAATGAATGGATTAGATATGTTGGTATATCAAGGTGCATTAGTTTTTAAAATATGGACAGGAGCAGATATGCCTGTAGAAGTTATGAAAAAAATGGAAAAGGGAAATCTGATTGAATAGTTTAAAGATAAGAGATTTGATAATAGGGCAAGGTATACCTAAGATAGCCGTATCGATAACTGGAAAAACGGAGAAAGAAATACTGGATATAATTAGAAAGATAGATAAAACAAAGGTTGATTTAGTAGAGTGGAGAGTAGATTTTTTTGAAGACCTATTAGATATAAATAGAGTTTTAGAAGTTTTAAGATTAATAAGAGAAGAGTTAATAGATAAAGCAATTATATTCACATTTAGAAGGGAAAAAGAAGACGTAGAAAGAACAATTTCTACAGATTATTATATCTATTTGAATAAGACTATAGCAGAATTAGGCATGGTAGATCTAATAGATCTAGAAGTCTTTTCAATACATGAAGAGATAAAAGATTTAATAGAAATAATTCATGAAAAAGGTATATTTGTAATAGGATCCAATCATGATTTTTTAAAAACTCCTTCAGAAGATGAGATGATTAAGAAATTAAGGTCTATAGAAGAAACAGGTGTAGATATTCTGAAACTTGCAGTTATGGCAAATACATCAGCTGATGTACTAAGACTTTTAAATGTAACAAACAAGATGAAAGTACAAGCTGAAAAACCTATAGTAGCTATAAGCATGGGTAAGCTAGGAATCATAAGTAGAATTTCTGGACAAATATTTGGATCTAGTATTACATTTGGAGCTTTAGATAGCTTGTCAGCACCAGGACAGATTAGTGTAGATGAATTATCTAAAGTGTTAAATTTACTAAGTTAGATATAGTAGTTTAGATATATTTTATTGATCAGTAAATAATAAATTCAAATAAAGAACCTTCATCTTAATTAAGATCCAAGTTCTTTATTTTATATGTTTAATAAAAAGATTATAATATAGTAAATAAATTAATTAATTAAGAGTTAGAAGAGGAGAATTTATGCAAACAGTTAAAGAAATATTTAAAAAGCATGCTGTATCAATATTGAAGATAATTTTCATGGTATTTATTATTATATTTATTGGAATAAGTATAACCAATGAAATAAAAAATATTAATCTAGCAAAAACCGTAATAATAATTAGAGAGTTTTCTAATTCATCTATATTTTTTATAATGATATTTGGAATTATAAGTGTATCTGCTATTACTTTATATGATTTTTTGATAGCTAAGTATTTGAAATTAAATATAAAACCTATAGTATTATATTGTGTTTCTTTTTTAGCTAGCACAGTCAACAATATCTCAGGATTAGGTGGATTAACAGGAGCATCCATTCGAAGCTTATTATTAAAAAAGACTTCTGAAGGTAGAAAAAATATAGTTGATTATAATTTGTTACTAATTCCTTCAACGGCTGTTGGATTATCAGTAATGGCAATTATATCTTTAATAAATTATAAATATATTTCATATATATTTGATCAATATCTTATATTACTTATTGCAATGATAATATTTCTTATATTTTTAATTATATATCCTTTTATAGATAAGATATTTTATAAAATAAAGAAACCTATTAATAACTTTGATGGCAAGGATAGGTATTTATTGAAGTTGAAATTATTAATAGTATCTGTATTAGAATGGACTTTAGCATACAGCTTATTTTTAATATTAATAAGACATTTTGATAATACAATAAATTTATTTACTGTATTTGGAATATATACTCTTGCTTCTATTGCTGGAATAATAAGCATGTTGCCTGGGGGAGTAGGGTCTTTTGATCTAGTAATATTGTTAGGATTACAGCATTATGGACTAGACACAGAAAGTATATTAGCATCCCTGTTATTATTTAGAATATTTTATTATATTGTACCTCTTTTAATAGGAGTAATATTGACATTAGTAGTTCAGTCTCAAAATAAGGATTCGGAATTTAAGATATTGGAAATGAAGAAGTTTAAAAAATTTATTAGCTGGACTTCAGGTATAACTAATTTATTGCTAAGTATATTAGTGTTTTTAAGTGGAATGGTATTATTAATTTCGGCATTGACTCCTGGATTGGTTGAAAGAATTAAGATAGCAGAAAGGCTATTATCATTTCCTATATTAAACTTATCTCGTAAATTATCAATTGCAATTGGAATATTACTTATATATGTTTCAAAGGATATTAGAATGAAGGTAAAAAGAGCTTATAAATTTGTCTGGTGGATGTTGATTTTAGGAGCTATATTTACTTTCTTAAAAGGATTAGACTATGAAGAAGCAATATTTTTAAGTATTGTATTAATTTTACTTAGAATGTCAAAGACTAGTTTTCATAGGAAGTCTTTGCCTTTTGATTTATTTTCAACTATTGTAATATCTATATTTATGTTTATAGGAATGATAATATATACAAGATTATCTCATTCAATATTATTAGACTTTTTTAGCTTGAAATATTTCAAAGATATATTTGTGAGAGGATTTTCAAATTTTAGAATTAATGGTCTTACAATATACATCTTATTTTTAGTCTTTTTAGTTATTTGGGAGTTTACTAAAGAAAGAATAAATAATGACCCAAGGTATGAAGAGTTTGATGAAGAAAAAGTAAATAAATTCCTAAATGAAAATACAGGGAGTTATCTTTCTCACCTAGTATTTTTAAAAGATAAGCATATATTTTATGCCAGTTCTAATAAGGTTATATTAATATTTGAAAAAAGTCATAATGTAATCGTAGTATTGGGGGATCCAATAGGTGATGAGAATTATTTTGCAGAGGCTATATCAGAATTTCAAAATTTTATAGATGAGTATGGATTTAAATCTGTATTTTATGAAGTTAGTGAGAATTTACTATCTTTATATCATGAATACGGATATTACTTTTTTAAACTTGGGGAAACCGCATTGGTAAAATTAAATGAATTTGATATATCTAGTTCTAAAAGTAGGGACTTTAGAAATGTCTTGAGTAGGTTTAAGAGAGATGGTTATATATTTGAATTATTGGATAAAAATTCAATTGATGATGATTTATATGAAAGATTAAAGAAAGTTTCAAATGAATGGTTAGATGGAAGAAACGAAATGGGATTTTCTTTAGGATTCATGAATAAAGAATATTTAAATAAATCAAAAATAGGAATAATAAGACATGTAGAATCTGATGATATAATTGCTTTTGTATCAATTATTCCTAAATATGATTATAAGTCAATTTCTATTGATCTTATGAGATTTAAGAAAGACTTGCCTAATAATACTATGACCTTTCTTATAATAAATGTTATAAAATTATTTAAAGAAGAAGGATATGAAATTCTTAATATAGGAATGGCACCCTTATCAAATGTGGGGGATGCAAAAAATGCTCATTTAAAAGAAAAAATAGCTCATTTAGTTTTTAAATACGGTAACAATATATATAGCTTTGATGGATTAAGAAATTACAAACAAAAATTTCACCCTGATTGGGAGGCAAGATATTTGGCTTATGAAGATATAGGTCTTTTACCAAATGTTTTACTTGAAGTTACTATGTTGATACATAGTAAAAAATAAATTTTTCACGTTATGCTTATAGGTATTTGGATTTGACTTTAATAAAGAACTTTCATCTTAATTTAAGATGGAGGTTCTTTATTTGATATATTTAACAAAAATTTATGATATAATTATATACTATAAGCTTTATTGATTGTTATAAATTTTGTTACCCAATGAAGGAGAAGGAGAAAGTATGAATAAATCTAAAAAAAGGAAGTCGTGGAAAATGATAATCATAATTATCTTAATCGTTGTAATTTCTTATCATGGTTTTAAGACACCAGTACATGAAGGAACTTCCCTAAAAGGTGAAATGAGGAATAGTCAGGTTGAGTTTATTTATGATTTAACTTATGAGAAAGACAAATCATTGGTTTATGAACAACATATTTTTTCTAAGATTAAGAGTATGATTGAAGATGCTGAAGATTTTATTGTAGTTGATATGTTTTTATTTAATGATGATTATGATAAGAAAGATAATTATAGGAATGTTTCTGGTGAATTAACGGATAGTTTGATTCAACAAAAGAAAAAAGTTCCAAATTTAGAAGTTGTATTCATTACTGATGAAATTAACACTTTTTATGGCTCATATCTTTCAAAAAACTTAGAAAGGTTAAGAAATAATGGTATTGAAGTGGTAATTACTAACTTGGAAAAGATAAGAGATCCAAATCCTTCATATGCAGGTTTATGGAGATTAGCATTTAAAAATTTAGATACAAATGGTAGAGGGAGACTTCCTAATCCATTTAGTTCGGATTCTTCTAAGGTAACTTTACCTTCATATTTAAAAGTTTTAAATATGAAGGCTAATCATAGAAAAGTATTAATTACTGAAAATGAAACCCTGGTTGCTTCTTTTAATCCACATGATGCTAGTAGTAATCATTCTAATATTGCCTTAGCAGTTAAGGGAGAAATAATTAATGATTTATTAGAAACAGAAAATGCAGTTGTAAGCTTTTCAGGTGGAAAACCTTTTAATTTTAGTGTTAATGATTCCTCAGGAGGCAAGGATAAAGCTCAGGTTCTTACTGAAGGAAAAATCAAACAAGAATTAATTAAAGAGATTAAAAACACTCAGAAAGGTGATGCAATCCAGATGGCTATGTTTTATTTATCAGAACAAGAGCTTATAAAGGAATTGATAATCGCTAGTGATAGGGGTGTGGATATAAAGATTATTCTTGATGCAAACAAAGATGCATTTGGAAGGGAAAAGAATGGTATCCCAAATAGACCTGTTGCTTATAAATTAGTAAAGGATTCTAATGAGAAAATTGGGGTGAGATGGTATAGTACTCACGGAGAACAGTTTCACAGTAAAGTCACTATTTTTTTAAAAAAAGATCAGACTATTGTAATAGGAGGATCAGCTAATCTTACTCGTAGAAATATTGGGGATTATAATTTGGAAACAGATTTAAAAGTAATTTTACCAAGTGAAAGTTCTGAGTCCATAAAAATAAAGAAATATTTTAAAAGAATATGGAATAATGAAGATGCAGAATACACTTTAGATTTTGAAGCATATAAAGAAAACTCAATAATAAAAAAATCCTTGTATTATATTCAAGAAAAAACAGGATTATCTAGCTTTTAAAAATTAGATAAATAAACTGTTTGATATGCTATAGACGGAAATTATCAGAGGGGCTACATATATAGATATTATCTATTGGGAATAAGTAAATATCTACTATAGAATAAACAATGGAGAGAGAATATTTAAAATAAAAAAAATAATTTTATCTAGGAGGATATTTGATGGAAAAACGAATTGCTTTATTCTTATCTGTTATTTTAGTATTTGGATTAGTTATAACTGGCTGTGGAAATGAAGATAAAGTCGGAGATGAAGGTGAGGAATTTAAATCTGAAATTACTTTTAATGGTTCATCTACATTAGCACCTGTAATGTCTACTTTAGCAACAACATTTATTGAAGAGTATACTACTTGGGACAAGGTAGATCCTGATTTCCCAGACAAAAACATATCTATATATGTTTCTGCAGGAGGATCTGGAGCTGGTGTTAAGGCAGCTTTAGAAGGAACTAGTGATTTTGGAATGTTAGCAAGAGAAATCAAGGATGAAGAAAAAGAAAAATTGGGGGAAATGGAAGCATTTACACTAGGTATTGATGCATTAACTATTTCAATAAATCCAGAAAACCCATTAAACAAGATAAAAGATGACTTGAGTTCAGAAGAGATAAAGAAAATATTTTCAGGAGAATATAAATTTTGGGATGATGTAGATAATAGTCTAGAACATAAAGAAATAGTAGTTGTTATAAGAGATTTAGGTGGTGGCGCTCATGGTGTATTTCAAAAGAGTATAATGGGAGATACAGATGTTAGAGAAGATGCTATACAAGCTCCTTCTATGGGTGCATTGGTAACTAAAATAATAGAAAACAAAGATGCTATAGGATATGCTTCTTTTGGTATGGTTAATCAAAA
>CAZMMV010000034.1:0-16458 GCA_964567475.1 uncultured Tissierellaceae bacterium
TTGTTGGTACTAAAAAACAAGCTCAAGAAGCTATTGAACATGAAGCTAAAAGATGTAACATGCATTATGTAAATCAAAGATGGCTTGGTGGAATGTTAACTAACTACAAAACTATTAGAAACAGAGTAAACAGATTACATGAGCTTGGAAAAATGGAAGAAGAAGGTATTTTTGAATTACTTCCTAAGAAAGAAGTCATTCAGTTAAATCATGAGGCCGAGAGACTTGAAAAGTTTTTAGGTGGAATTAAAAATATGAATAGAATACCAGATGTTTTATTTGTAGTTGATCCAAGGAAAGAAAGAATAGCTGTTAAAGAAGCTAAAATACTTGGAATACCTGTTATAGCTATAGTAGATACAAACTGTGATCCAGATGAAATAGATTATGTTATTCCTGGAAATGATGACGCAATAAGAGCGGTAAAACTTTTAACAGAAACCATTGCTAATGCAGTCCTAGAAGGAAAGCAAGGAGAGCAAATGGAAGAAGTAGCAGAAGATAAAGAAACAAAAGATAAAGTAGAAACAAAAAACATAGAAGAGTAAATAAATAAGGGTAAGGGTTAAAGGGTTTTTCTCTTCTACTCTTACCATTTTTAACAATATAGGAGGGAAATATAATATGAAGATAACTGCCGCAGCAGTAAAAGAGCTACGTGAAAGAACCCAAGCTGGAATGATGGACTGTAAAAAAGCCTTAGTAAAAACAGAAGGAAATATTGACAAAGCAGTAGATTTATTAAGAGAAAAAGGACTATCTCAAGCTGCTAAAAAAGCTGGGAGAATTGCTTCTGAGGGACTAGTTGATGCATATATACATGGAGGAAGAATTGGTGTTTTAATTGAAGTTAATGCTGAAACAGATTTTGTTGCAAAAACAGATGAGTTTCAAAATTTCGTAAGAGATATGGCTATGCAAGTAGCAGCTACTAATCCTAAATATGTTTCAAGGGATCAAGTACCTGAAGAAGAGCAAGAAAAAGAAAGAGAAATATTGACTCATCAAGCTTTGAATGAAGGAAAACCAGAACATGTTGTTAAAAAGATGGTTGAAGGTAGAATGGATAAATTCTTTGAACAAATTTGCTTGTTAGAACAAAAGTTTATTAAAGATTCAGATGTTAAAATTGAAGATTTATTAAATGAAAAGATTTCTAAAATAGGTGAGAATATAAAAATCAGAAGATTTATTAGATATGAAGTTGGAGAAGGGTTAGAGAAAAAATCAGAAGATTTTGCTGACGAAGTTGCGAAACAAATTAATTCATAATTAAAAGGAGAACAAGCTTGTTCTCCTTTTAACTAATAATATATTTAATCTGGAGGGATTTAATGAATCCGATTTTTAAAAGGGTTGTACTTAAAGTAAGTGGAGAAGCTTTATCTGGAGATAAAGGTATTGGAATTGATGTTTTAACTGTAGATAGAATATCTGAGGAAATTAAAGAATTACATAATCTAGGTGTTGAGGTTTCAATCGTAGTAGGCGGAGGAAATTTCTGGCGTGGTAGGGATACTAAAGAGATGGATAGAACAACATCTGATCACATGGGAATGCTAGGAACCGTAATGAATGCATTAGCTCTGCAGGATTCATTAGAGAGCATAGGAGTAGACACAAGAGTTCAATCAGCAATAGAAATGCGACAAATAGCAGAGCCTTATATTAGAAGAAAAGCAATAAGACATTTGCAAAAGGGAAGAGTTGTTATATTTTCTGCTGGATCTGGTAATCCATACTTTTCAACAGATACTACAGCAGCTCTTAGAGCAGCTGAAATAGAAGCAGATGTTATTTTACTAGCTAAAAAGGGTGTTGACGGTATATATAACTCTGATCCTAAGATCAATAAAAATGCTAAGAAATTTGAAAAATTAAGTTATATTGATATTTTAAATTTAGGTTTAGGTATAATGGATTCTACAGCAACTAGTTTATGTATGGATAATAAAATTCCATTGATTGTTTTTGGTATTGATGAGCCACACAATATTATTGATGTTGTTAAGGGTAAAAAAATTGGAACTCATGTAAAGGAGGAGTAGTATGCTAAAAAAACTTTATAAAGAAGCTGAAGACAGGATGAGTAAGACAATCAGTATATACAATGAGGAATTACAAAGTATTAGGGCAGGTAGGGCTAACCCTACATTACTGGATAAAATTTCAATAGACTACTATGGACAAATGACACCTTTAAAACAAGTAGCTAGTGTTTCAGCACCTGAGCCAAGACTTTTAGTAATACAACCTTGGGATGCTAATTTGATTTCTAATATTGAAAAAGAAATATTGAAATCTGATTTAGGTTTGAATCCTTCTAATGATGGAAAATTAATTAGACTATCAATTCCTATGTTAACTGAGGAAAGAAGAAGAGATTTAACAAAGTTAGTTAAAAAGAATGGAGAAACAGCTAAAGTTTCCATTAGAAATATCAGAAGAGATGTAAATGAAGAAATAAAGAAAATGGAAAAAAACAAAGACATAAGTGAAGATGATAGAAGAGTTGCTGAAGATGAGATTCAAGTTATTACAGATAAATATACTGAAGAACTAGATAATCTAACTAAGAAAAAAGAAGATGAATTAATGGAAATATAAGAAAAAACCCCTTCTTTAAAGAAGGGGTTTTTGATGATGAGGTGAGTATATAATGGATCAAAACCTAACTATTGATGAATTAAAAGATAAAATAGATATGAATAATTTGCCTAAACACATTGGAATTATTATGGACGGAAATGGAAGATGGGCTAAGAAAAGATTTCTACCTAGGAATTATGGTCATCAAGAAGGTGTTAAAAGGGTTATAGAAAATGTTGAGCTTGTTAATAATCTAGGTATCAAACATTTATCTTTATATGCCTTTTCTACTGAAAATTGGAAAAGACCAGAAGCTGAAGTAAAAGGATTAATGAAAATATTGGTAATATATATTAATAAGGAATTAGACAAACTACATAGTAATAATGTTAAAATAAAGATAATGGGTGATATAGAAAAGTTACCAGATTATGCAAAAAAAGAAGTTATTAGAGCAGTTAATAAGACTTATAATAATACTGGTATGATTTTAAATATTGGATTGAATTACGGAGGAAGAGATGAAATAATTCTAGGGATTAAAAAAGTTTTAACTGATATAGAAAAGGGTAATCTTTCTATAGATAATATAAATACAGATAGTTTTAAAAACTATTTGTATACTAAAAATCAGCCAGATTTAGATTTATTAATTCGACCTAGTGGGGAATTAAGAATTAGTAACTTTATGCTATATCAGCTTGCATATTCAGAATTTTACTTTTCAGATGTATTGTGGCCAGATTTTAAAGAGAAACATTTACTATTATCTATAATAGACTATCAGAATAGAAATAGACGATTTGGAGGAATATAAGTGAGTGATTTAGGTAAACGGCTTTTAAGTGCTTTAATAGGTTTTTCCTTGTTATTTCTAATTATAATGAAGGGTGGATATGTTTTAAATATTTCAGTTTATATAGTAGCTATAATAGGGTTAAGAGAGTTTTATAGGGCAGTAGAAAAAATAGACATAAAACCTTTATATGCTGTTGGATATCTTGGCAGTACACTGGTTTTTTTGGCTTTTATAACTAATATGAAATTATTTAATCTTATATTAACTATGCTGATTTTAATAAGTCTTATATCAATAGTTTTGTTTGAAAAAATAAAATTAGAAGATATTTCAGTAACATTAATTGGTGTACTTTATATACCTTTTTTATTGTTTCATATTTTATATTTAGATAACACTAAATATATTTGGCTTATATTTACTATAGCATTTGGAACAGATATATTTGCATATGTATTTGGAAATCTAATAGGCAAGACAAAACTTTCTCCTAATATTAGTCCTAATAAAACAATAGAGGGATCAATTGGGGGTATTTTAGGTAGTGTTATATTATCTTTGATATATTCTAATATATATCAATTAATGGATCCTTGGAAGATAGTAACTATTTCTTTTATTGCTTCAATAATAGCTCAATTAGGAGATCTTACTGCTTCTAAAATTAAAAGACAGACAGGAATTAAGGATTATGGATTTATAATACCAGGGCATGGAGGAGTTTTAGATAGATTTGATAGTATAATTTTTACAGTTCCAGTAATATACTATTATATCAACAATTTTTTAATTTAATATAAAGAGGTGGTGTTTATATGATAACAGCAATAGCAGCAATAGCAGTTTTTTTAACAGTAATATTGGTTCATGAATTTGGTCATTTTGCTGTAGCTAAATTAGTTGGAATAGAAGTAAATGAGTTTTCTATAGGAATGGGACCTAAGATATTGCAAAGAAAAAAGGGCGAAACAGAGTATACTCTTAGGATACTACCTATTGGAGGCTATGTAAAAATGGAGGGAGAAGATGAATCTTCAGATAATCCTAGAAGTTTTAATAATGCCAAGCCTTTATCTAAAATAGGTGTACTTGCAGCAGGGGCAATTATGAATTTCATATTAGCTATTATTACTTTAACTATAGTTTCATATGGAATGGGAGTACCGACAACTACAGTTAATATCATGGAAGGTTTACCTGCAGAAGAAAGTGGAATGATTTCAGGGGATAAAATAATTAGCATAAATAATAATCCTATTACTGATTGGAATTCTATAGCAGAAAACATTAATGATACAGATCCAAATAAGGATATTGAGGTAGAAGTTAAAAGAAAAAATAAAAACAAAACTTTTTTTATAAAAACTACAGTAGAAGATGGAAGAAATATAATAGGTATAAAACCAGTAGTTGAAAAATCTTTGTTAGGAGCTATAAAAGGTGGATTACAAAATACAGGGATGTTTTTAGGAGCTATGTTTGAATTTATCAGTATGTTGTTTAAAGGCCAAGTGGGAATTAATGGTTTGGCTGGACCTGTAGGTGTAATTAAGGAAGTAGGAGTATTTGCTAAACAGGGTATTTATGATTTGTTATTTTTCCTAGGTTTTATAAGTATAAACTTAGGTTTCTTAAACTTATTACCTATACCTGCTTTAGATGGTAGTAGAATAGCATTTTTATTAGTAGAATTAGTTAGAGGAAAACCTGTAAATCCAGAAAAAGAAGGATTTGTTCATTTTTTAGGTTTTATATTTCTTATATCTTTAATGCTTATAGTTACTTATAAAGATATAATAGGTTTAAATCTTTTTAATAAGTAATTATCTTAAAGAAAGGTGATAATAATGCAAAGAAAAACAACAAAGATTATAAAAGTAGGGGATGTTTTAATTGGAGGAAACAATCCTATATCTATACAATCTATGACTAATACTAGAACTAAAGATATAAAGTCTACAGTTGAACAAATAAAAAGACTAGAAGACGTGGGATGCCATATTGTAAGATGTGCTATTACAGACATTGAGGATGCACAGGCAATAGTTGAAATTAAAAAACAAATTACAATTCCGATTATTGCTGACATTCAATATGATTATAACTTGGCTCTTGAATCTGTTAAATATGGAGTTGATGGATTAAGGTTAAATCCAGGAAATATTGGTTCTTTAAATAATGTTAAAGAAGTTGTAAAAGCTTGTAAAGATAAGGGAATATCAATTAGAGTTGGTGTTAATTCTGGTTCTATAAAGCAAGAATACTTAGATAAATATAATGGTGTTAATGAAGACTCTATAGTTTATAGCGCTTTAGAACAGGTAAGATTACTTGAATCAATGGATTTTTTTGATATAAAAATATCTTTAAAAGCAAGTTCTGTACCTTTAAGCATAAAAGTTTATGAAAAGATATCAAACATAGTAGACTATCCATTACATTTAGGTATCACTGAAGCGGGCCCAGTTGGTAAAGGTAGTATAAAGTCAGCTGTTGGTATAGGTGCTATATTAGCAATGGGTATAGGGGATACTATTCGTGTTTCTTTAACAGGTGATCCTGTAGAAGAAGTGAAAGTAGCTAAAGAAATATTGAAATCTTTAGCTTTAATAAATGATGGTATAGAAATTGTATCATGTCCCACATGTGGAAGGACAAAAATTAACTTAATTCATTTAGTAGAGGAAGCAGAAAAGCGTATGGATGGTATGAAAAAAAACATTAGAGTAGCTATCATGGGTTGCGCTGTGAATGGACCAGGAGAAGCTAAAGAGGCGGATATAGGTATAGCTGGTGGAGATGGAGAGGGTTTAATTTTTAAAAAGGGTAAAATAATTAAAAAAGTTAAAGAAGAAGATCTTCTAGAAGAATTAATAAAGGAAATAAATAAATTATAATTATTTTACTATATAAAAGTTAAGGATAGGAGGCAATTTCCTTATGAATAAAGAACAAATATTGCTTTCAAATTTGATAAAAGATGAAAGCTTTAATGACATGGAAAATAAAGAAATTATGGTTAATAAAGTTGAATTATTGAAAGAAAAGATGAATTTAATAGTTAACATAATTTCTTCAAATATAGTTAAAGAAAAAGATTTTGAAAAAATCCAGGGATTTCTTCAAAATCTTTTTCCTGATTTTACTATATATTTAAAAGTGAAATATAATGTTTTAGGGGATGAAGAATATAAATTTAATTTTTACAAAGAAAATTTATTAGATTATATAAGATTTAATATAAAATCTAGTAATTCTTGGATAAAGGATTTAGAATTTGAAATAAATTCAGATTGTTTGGTTATTTTTACGCCAAATCATGCTGCCTACTATTCCATGACTAAAAAGGATTTTATAAACAAATTAGAGGAGATGCTTATATACGAAATAGGATTTAAACTGCCTATAAAAATATCAGATTCTAAGTTGAAATTAGAAAAGGACTTTTTAAGTATTAAAGATAATGAAGAAAAAACTATGGCTGTCAAGATTATAAAAGAAGTAAAGGAAAATCCAACAAATAATACTATTAAAAATAAAAACTATGTATATGGAAAAAGAATTAAGGACCTGCCTATTAAAATCAAAGATGTTAACTTAGAAACAGGTAAATGTGTTATAGAGGGAGAAATATTTGACTTAGAGACTAGGGATATCAAAAATAATAAAACCCTAATTATATTTAACATATCTGATAAAACTAATTCTATTACTGCTAAGTGCTTTTTATCTAACAAAGATGCTAGTGAATTTTTAATTAATATAGAAGATGATTCTTTTGTTAGAATTCAAGGAAATATCACATTTGATAATTATTCCAGGTCAATAGTTATGATGTTAAATTCCTTAGAATTATTAAAAAAAGAAGTAAGACAAGACAATGAAATTGAAAAAAGGGTAGAATTACATTTACATACTAAAATGAGTTCTATGGACGGAATATCTGATCTTGAAAAACTTGTAATAAGAGCAAAAGAATGGGGTCATGAAGCTTTAGCTATTACAGATCATGGTATAGTTCAGAGTTTTCCTCAAGCTATGGATTTAAGCAAAAAATATGATATTAAAATGATTTATGGTGTTGAAGGTTATTTAATAAATGATAAAAAAGATATTGTGAAAAACTTTAATGAGGAAAAAGAATATTCAACCTATATAGTCTTTGATATAGAGACAACTGGTCTTTCTTCTATTAACGATATGATTACAGAAATAGGAGCAGTCAAGATAGTAAACAATGAAATCGTAGATAGGTATAATCAGTTAGTTAATCCTCAAAGGCCTATACCGGAATTTATAACTAAATTAACAGGAATTACAGATGAAATGGTAAAAGATATGCCTATTATTGATGAAGTTATATTAGAATTTAATAAATTTATCAAAGATGATGTCTTAGTAGCTCACAATGCTCCCTTTGATATTGGATTTATTAGACAAAATATGAAAAGGCTTAACTTGGAATTGGAAAATCCAGTACTGGATACACTTGAGTTAGCCAGATCTGTTTTTCCAGATTTAAAGAATCATAAATTAAATACAGTGGCTAAACATTTGTCAGTAAATCTAGATAATCACCATAGGGCAGTTGATGATGCTAATGCAACAGCAGAAATATTTTTGAAGATAATAGATTTATTAGGAGAAAAGAATATCTTATCTTTTCAACAAATAAATAATCTTAATTCAAATAAGACATTATCAAAAGAAAAAGCATATCATGTAATTATATTAGCGAAGAATTTAACAGGTTTAAAAAATTTGTACAGGCTAGTTTCGGATTCACATATGGAATACTTTCATAGAAGGCCTAGAATACCTAAGTCTCTTTTGCAAAAAAACAGAGAAGGCTTAATAATAGGATCTGCATGTGAAGCAGGTGAATTATATAAATCTATACTTAATAATAGTAGTAAAGATGAAATAAAAGAAATAGTTAAATTTTATGACTATTTAGAGATACAGCCAATAGGAAACAATATGTATCTAGTTAATAAGGATATATTAAAGGATAAAGAACAACTTAGAGATATTAATAAGAAAATTTATAAATTAGGTAAAGAAAACAAAAAGCCTGTAGTTGCTACTGGAGATGTTCATTTTCTCGATCCAGAAGATGAAATATATAGAAGAATCCTAATGAGTGGTCAAAAATTTTCTGATGCAGATTCTCAACCCCCTCTATATTTTAAGACTACAAGAGAGATGTTAGATGAATTTTCATATTTAGGAGAAGAAGTTTCCAAGGAAGTTGTAATCGAAAACACAAATATGATAAATAATATGATAGAGGATATACTACCAATACCAGAAGGGACTTTTCCACCTATTTTAGAAGGATCGGAAGAAGAATTAAAAAAAATAACTTTCAATAAAGCTAATGAAATATATGGTACACCATTACCTGAAATTGTAGAGAAAAGATTAGAAAGGGAACTAACTTCCATAATAGATAATGGCTATGCAGTTATGTATATAATTGCACAAAAGTTAGTATGGAAATCACTAGAAGATGGTTATTTAGTAGGATCTAGAGGTTCTGTAGGTTCATCTTTTGCAGCTACTATGAGTGGTATTACTGAAATAAATCCTTTAGCTCCTCATTATATATGTCCTAATTGTAAATATAGTGAGTTTTTTACAGATGGAAGTATTGAATCTGGAGCGGATTTAAAAGATAAAGATTGTCCTAGGTGTAATAATAAATTAAAGAAAGATGGACATGATATTCCTTTTGAAGTG
Organism: uncultured Tissierellaceae bacterium; assembly: GCA_964567475.1. GTDB lineage: Bacteria > Bacillota > Clostridia > Tissierellales > Tissierellaceae > CAZMMV01. The sequence goes on from CAZMMV010000034.1 coordinate 9,131, forward strand.
TTTTTAGGATTTAATGGTGATAAAGAACCAGATATAGATCTAAATTTTGCTGGTGAATACCAAGCAGTAGCCCATAAGCATACTGAAGAATTGTTTGGTGAAGGATATGTATTTAGAGCAGGTACTATAGGAACAATAGCGGATAAAACAGCTTATGGATTTGTTAAAAAGTATTTTGAGGAAAGAGAGATAGCTATCAACTCAGCAGAAGTTAATAGGCTAATTAGAGGGTGTACTGGTATCAAAAGAACTTCTGGACAGCACCCTGGTGGAGTTATGATAGTGCCTAAGAATAAGGATATTTTAGATTTTACGCCTATTCAATATCCGGCAAATGATAAAAAGTCAGGAGTAGTAACTACTCATTTTGATTATAATGCTATTAGTAGTCAAATATTAAAACTGGATATATTGGGACATGATGTACCAACTATTATTAGAATGTTAGAGGATATTACAGGAGTTGAAGCTACTAAGGTTCCTCTAGATGAAGCTAAAACTATGAAATTATTTACAAGTACTGAACCACTGGGAGTTACTAAAGAGGAAATAAATTGTGAAGTAGGAACTTTAGGTATTCCAGAATTTGGAACAAAGTTTGTTAGACAAATGTTATTAGACACTAGACCCAATACTTTTTCTGAGTTAGTACGTATAAGTGGTTTATCTCATGGAACTGATGTATGGATAAATAATGCACAAAACTTAGTAAGAAATAATATAGCGCCTCTTAGTAAAGTAATATCTACTAGGGAAGATATTATGTTGTTTTTAATCAATGCAGGTGGAGATAAAGAATGGTCATTTCAGACAATGGAGAAGGTTCGTAAGGGTAAAGGATTGACTGAAGATGATGAAAAGACCATGAGGAAATTGAAGGTTCCAGAATGGTATATTGATTCTTGTAAAAAGATTAAATATATGTTTCCTAAGGCTCATGCTGCTGCCTATGTAATGATGTCATTTAGAATAGCATATTTCAAGGTATATTATCCAGAAGCTTTTTATGCAACTTACTTTACAATTAAAGCAAGTGATTTTGACGCAGATTTAGTAGTAAAGGGTAAGGAAGCTGTTAAGAGTAAAATTGCTGAGTTAGAAGCAAAATCTAACGACATGACGGCTAAAGAAAGAAATCAATTAACTGTTCTTGAAGTTGTACTAGAAATGTATTGTAGAGGACTTGAGTTTTATAATGTAGATTTATATCAATCTGATAGCGATAAGTTTATTATTTCTAATGGATTCATATTGCCACCTTTAAAATGTCTAGAAGGATTAGGTGAAAATGCTGCTAAAAGGATTGTTCAAGAAAGAAAAGTTTCTAAATTTATATCAATAGAAGACTTAGTTAACAGGGGCGGTGTAAATAAAAGTGTGTTAGAGGTATTAAAAAACCATGGATGTTTAGAAAACTTGCCACTTAGTAATCAAATCAATCTTTTTAACATTTGATTTTTCTATGTTTTATGATATAATTAACTAGACGAATATCAATTATTTCTGGCAAAGAGTGGGATTACCCACTCTTGATTTTTTTATCACATTAAATAAATCTGGAGGTGATTTTGTTGGGTAAAAAAGGAATAATAGGGGTAGTAAAAGAAATAGTAGAGCCATTATCTGAAGATTTAAATTTAGAGTTAGTAGATGTTGAATTTAAAAAAGAAGGGCCTAATTATTTTCTTAGAGTTTTTTTAGATAAGCTTGGTGGAATAAGCCTAGATGACTGTCAGGAAATGAGTACATTATTAGGTGAAAAGTTAGATGAAAGAGATTTTATAACTGTTCCTTATTATTTAGAAGTATCTTCTCCAGGATTAGATAGGGCACTTGAAACTGATAAGGATTTTAAACGTAATTTAAATAAGGATTTAGATGTTAAATTGTATGAAGCTATTAATGGCAAGAAGATGATACAAGGTATGTTAGTAGAGTTTAACGAAAAAGAAATAAAAATTGAAATGAATAATGAAGATTTTATTAAAATACCAAGGAGTATTATTGTTACTGCTAAATTAGCTGTTAAATTTTAAGGAGGTAAAAGTATGAGTGGAGATTTTATTGATGCCCTAGATGAAATAGAAAAAGATAAGGGTATCTCTAAAGATATTATATTCGATGCTCTTGAAGCAGCTCTTATTTCTAGTTATAAGAAAAACTTTAATTCAGCACAGAATGTTGAAGTTGAAATAAATAAAAACACAGGTAAAGTAAAAGTAATATCTATAAAAGATGTTGTAGAAGAAGTAGAAGACAAATATCTAGAAATAAGTTTAATAGATGCTAAAAATATAGATAGCAAATATGAAATAGGAGATGTTGCTAAAATAGAAACAACTCCTAGAGACTTTGGAAGAATAGCAGCTCAAACTGCTAAACAAGTGGTAGTTCAAAGGATTCGAGATGCAGAAAGAGATGTAATATTTGATGAGTTTATAAACAGAGAAAATGAGATAATAACTGGATTAGTTCAAAGAATAAGTAAAAATAATGTATTCGTTGATTTAGGTAAAACTGAAGCAATCCTAACTCCAGTAGAACAAATTGCAAATGAGGATTATAGTCAGGGTGACAGATTAAAATTATTAATATTAGAAGTTAAAAAGACAACTAAGGGGCCCCAAATAATTTTGTCTAGATCTCATCCTAATCTTGTAAAAAGACTTTTTGAATTAGAAGTTCCTGAAATAAATAATGGAGTAGTTGAGATCTTTTCTGTTTCAAGAGAAGCAGGATCTAGAACTAAAATAGCTGTTTATTCAAAAGATCCTAATGTAGATGCTTTAGGTTCATGTGTAGGTTTTAAAGGTAGTAGGGTAAAAGAAATTGTAGATGAATTAAAGGGAGAAAAAATAGACATTATAATTTGGAGCAAAGATATAGCTGAGTTTATAGGGAATAGTTTAAGTCCATCTAAGGTTATAAAAGTAATTCCAAATGAAAAACAAAAATCTGCAATAGTAGTAGTGCCAGACTATCAACTTTCTTTAGCAATAGGAAAAGAAGGTCAAAATGCTAGATTAGCAGCTAAATTAACAAATTGGAAGATAGATATTAAATCTGAGTCCCAATACAAAGAAGAATTTGAAGAAAATCTTAATGCTGATAATCTTGAGCACAATGATACTGTAGAAGATGATATTATTGATACTTCTGAAGAAAAAATTATTGATGAAATTAATGAAGATGAAGTATCTGATACAGAATATGAAGAATAGTAAATTGATTAAGAGGTGATACTATGAAAAAAAAGAAGATTCCTTTAAGAAAATGTATTGCTTGTGGTGTAAGAAAGCCTAAAAAAGAATTGATTAGAATTGTAAAAAACAATGAAAAAGGTGTAAGTATTGATGAAAACAATAAAATAAATGGACGAGGGGCATATTTGTGTTCTAATATTGAATGCATTACTAATGCTGAAGAATCTAATAAACTCTCCAGAACTTTAGAAACAAATGTACCAAAAGATGTTTATGATGAGTTAAAAGAAAGATTAAATCAAGTAAAATGAGAAATATCACCTTTTTGATTATATTAGGGGGGATATATATATGAAAAAAGTAAGAGTATATGAAATAGCTAAAGAATTAAATATTACTAGTAAAGAGTTAATTGAAAAAATGAAGGAATTAGGATTAGAAGTTGCTAGTCATATGAGTACTTTAACAAGTGAAGAATCAGCATTAGTTAAGTCATTATTAAATGATGAAAATAAGAAAGAAGATCCTGTCGAGGATAAAAAAGAAAATAAAGAAAATGAAGAAAATGAAGAAAATGAAGAAGAAGGGAATGAGGTAATTATAGAAATTGGAGATAGCATTATTGTAAAAGATTTATCAGATAAAATTGGAGTACACCCATCTCAAGTAATAACTAAACTTATAGCATTAGGAGTTATGGTTAATCAAAATCAAGAAATTGATAGCGATATAGCTATAATAGTAGGAGAAGAATTTGGTGTTGAATTAAAAGTAAAAGAAATAGATTCGGAGATAGAAGAAATACCTGAGAGTAGTTTAATAGAAGATCTTGATATTGATTTTGAAGATGATCCAAAAGATTTAAAACCAAGAGCACCTGTTGTAACTGTAATGGGTCATGTAGACCATGGTAAAACTTCATTATTAGATGCAATAAAGAAAACAAGTGTTACAACTTCAGAAGCAGGGGGAATTACTCAGCATATAGGAGCATATTCAGTAAAAATAAATGATAAAAAAATATCATTTTTAGATACTCCAGGTCATGAGGCTTTTACTTCTATGCGTGCAAGAGGTGCCGAAATTACGGATATAGCTATAATAGTAGTAGCTGCTGATGATGGGGTTATGCCTCAAACGATTGAAGCTATAAATCATGCAAAAGCTGCAGAAATTCCTATAATTGTAGCAATTAATAAGGTTGATAAAGCAGAAGCAAATATTGACAGATTAAAACAAGAATTAGTTGAAAATGGATTGGTTACTGAAGATTGGGGTGGAGATACAATAGCGGTAGAAGTATCTGCATTACAACATAAAGGTATAGATGAACTTCTAGAAATGATATTGCTTGTGGCAGAGATGCAAGAATTAAAGGCAAATCCAGATAGAAATGCAGTAGGAACAATTGTTGAAGCAAAGTTAGATAAAGGCAAAGGACCTATGGCAACTGTATTAGTACAAAAAGGTACTTTGAAACTAGGGGATACGATTGCATCAGGCGCTTCATCAGGTAGAGTAAGAGCAATGTTTGATGATAAGGGAAAAAATGTTAAAGAAGCAGGTCCTTCTACTCCAGTTGTAGTACTAGGATTATCAGAAGTTCCTAATGCTGGTGATTTATTATATTCAGTAGATAATGAAAAAATAGCAAGGACTTTAGCAGAAGAAAATAAAAGTATTTTCAGAGAGCATGAAATGAAATCTGATCCAAAAGTTTCATTAGATGATTTATTTGAAAGAATAAAACAAGGTGAAATTAAAGACTTAAATATAGTTATAAAAGGAGATGTTAGAGGCTCTATAGAAGCACTAAAACAATCCTTAGAAAAGCTTGATACTGATGAGGTTAAAGTGAATATACTTCATACTGGAGTAGGCGGTATAACTGAATCAGATATTATGTTAGCATCAGCTTCTAATGCTGTAGTAATAGGATTTAATGTAAGACCTAATTTCAATGCAATTGAAGTTTCAAAAAGAGAAAAGGTTGATATTAGAACATATAGAGTAATTTACGAAGCTATAGAAGATATAGAATCTGCAATAAAAGGAATGCATGCACCTACAATAGTAGAAGAGGTAATAGGTAGAGCTGAAGTTAGAGCTACTTTTAGACTTCCTACTGGCAATAGTGTTGCAGGAGTATATATTGTTAATGGTAAAATAACTAGAAGCTCTAGTATAAGACTTCTTAGAGATGATATAGTTATATTTGAAGGCGGAATTTCATCACTTAAGAGATTTAAGGATGATGCTAGAGAGGTATTAGCTGGCTATGAAGCTGGTTTAACTTTGGAAAATTATAATGATATTAAAGAAGGAGATACATTAGAAGCTTATATTTTAAAAGAGATACAGGAATAGAGGTGGAAAAATGAATAATAAAAGATTGAATCGTATTTCAGAAGAGGTAAGAAGAGTTTTATCTGAACTTATCTATAATGGATTGAAAGATCCAAGAATTAACAAAATGACAACAGTAACAAAAGTTGAAGTTACTAGGGATTTGAGTTTTGCTAATATATATATTTCTGTATTAGGAAATGAAAAAGATAAGGAAGAAACTCTTGTTGGATTAAACAATGCAAAGGGATTTATTAGAAGTGAAATAGCTAAAAGGATTGATTTAAGATATACACCTGAGCCAATCTTTCACTTAGATGAATCAATAGAACGAGGAATTCATTTATCAAAATTAATAGATGAAGTTAATAAGGATAATTCTAATGAAGAGGAAGATACAGATGAGTAACTCTTTAAAAGGACAAATGGATTTAGCTAAGACAAAGATTTTGGAGAGTAACAAAATTTGTATAGCTTCTCATGTGCAAGCTGATGGAGATAACATAGGATCTATTTTAGCTTTAGGATTAGCCCTTAGAAAAATTAATAAAGAAGTTTATATGGTTAAAACAGATTCTATTCCTTCTGATTTTATGTTTCTACCTGGAGCGCAAGATATTAAAGATTTAGATGACTACAATGATATTGATCTATTTATTGCACTTGATTCAGCTGATGTTGAGAGATTAGGTAAAAACAAGGAACTAATTCAAAAATCTGATTTTGTAATTAATATAGATCATCATATAAGTAATACTAATTTTGGAGATATAAATATAGTAGACAGCGATTCAGGCTCTACAGCAGAATTAATATTTAAAATGATTAAGATTTTAAATATTAAGATAGATAGAGATATAGGCACTTGTATATATACAGGTATATCTACAGATACTGGTAATTTCATGTATGATAATACAAGTCCAGAAACACATCTAATTGCAGCTGAACTATTAGAAATAGGTATTGATAAAAAAAGTATAAATCTTAATATTTATCAGAGTAAAAGTATGGAAAAGACAAAACTTTTTATTAAAACTTTAGAAAGTCTTGAAACTTATTTTGATAATAAGCTTGCTATAGTTCAAGTTACTGATGAAATGTTGTTAGAAACAGGTACTAAAATGGAAGATACTGAAGGAATTATTTCTTTTATAAGAGATATTGAATTTGTTGAGCTTGCTATTATGTTAAAAGAATTTGAAAAAGATCAAATAAAAGTAAGTATGAGAAGTAAAGAATATGTAGATGTATCAGAGCTTTGTTCTAAGTTTAATGGTGGCGGACATGTAAGAGCAGCCGGTTGTACTATTTACAATTCATTAGACTTTGCTAAAGAAGCATTAATAGAAGAATTAAAGAAAGTATTATAGGTGAAATTATGAATGGTGTAATTAATATATTTAAGCCCAAAGGGATTACTTCTCATGATGTAGTTTCTTTCTTAAGAAGAAAACTAAAAATAAAGAGAATTGGACACACAGGAACTTTAGATCCTATGGCTACGGGAGTATTGCCTATTTGTATTGGTAAATCTACTAGAATATCTGAGTATCTGTTAAACCTTGATAAAGAATATGTTGGAGAATTAACTCTTGGTTTTGAAACAGATACTCAAGACTCTTTAGGTACTATAATTAATAGTTCTAAAAAGCTAGTAGATGAAAATGAAATTATAGATACAATGTCTAATTACATAGGTAGTCTAGAACAAGTGCCTCCTATGTATTCTGCTTTAAAACATAAGGGAAAAAAGCTGTATGAATTAGCTAGGGAAGG
>CAZMMV010000035.1:0-16308 GCA_964567475.1 uncultured Tissierellaceae bacterium
TTACTGCACAATTTATTTCTCTTCCATTCTCTACTGCCTTTTCTATAAGTATCTTTCTATCATAATTTATAGCTATTTCTATAGAATTTATAAGTTCTTCTTTATTTTTGGCCTTAGAAATTCCAATACTTGATCCTAAGTTAGAAGGCTTGACAAATAAAGGATAAGAAATATTTCTTTCAATATCATCTATAATCTTATCTTTATCTTCCTTCCATTTACTTCTATAAAACCAGAAATAATCTACTACAGGAAGTCCATTAGCCTTATAAACATCCTTCATTAAAATTTTATCCATACCTACACTAGAGGCTAAAACTCCTCCTCCTACATAGGGTATATTCATTAACTCAAAGACACCCTGTAGGGTTCCGTCTTCCCCATTCATTCCATGAATAGCAGGAAAAGCAATATCTATTTCTCCAATAACCTTTTTCTTAAATACTCCTACATCTTCAGGTTTAATATAAATTTTATTATTTCCATGATTTGGAGATACTATAATTTCTTTTAAATCTTTAAAATTATCTTCTTTAAAGTTTTTAAAGTTCATTAATTCAGGTCCTGTTAGCCATCTACCATCTTTATCTATATATATTGGTATAATTTCATACTTATTTTTATCTATATTTTCAATTATCTGCATACCTGTAATAATAGATACTTCATGCTCCACAGTTTTACCACCAAAAATTACTGCCAACTTTTTCAAAATAATACCTCCTTTAGGATTTAATTATAATTATCTGGTAAATCATTTTCAAATAATACAGCATCCTTAGGTTTTGCCAACTTTTCAACATATTCACTTGCTTCATCTAAATTTTCTGCTATAAATATATTAGCCTCATTAAAATTAGACTCCATTAAGCCTTCATATATTGATTGTGTTCTCTCTTTTCCTACAAGTATTACATAATCACACACTTTTCCTATGTTTATTCCAAACTCCCTGTTAGCATCCTCTTCTATTGTACCTAATTCTACCATACCTGGAGTTACTATTATCTTTCTACCTTTTTTAAATTCAGACAGTACATCTAGAGCTGCTTTAGCTCCTATAGGGTTGGAATTAAAAGCATCGTCTATTATTATAACTTCCTTATCTGAATTAATTATATTTAATCTATGTGGTATTGGAGCTATTTTATCTATTCCTCTTTTTATTTCTTCAAGAGATAAACCCAGGGATTTAGCTATGGTAACTCCAGCTAATATATTATATATATTATGCTTCCCAAGAAGTTTAGTAGTACATATAACAGAATTGTCATCCTTATCCTTAATTGTAAAGGTAGATCCTCTCTCTGATACTTGGATATCTTCTGCATAAATATCTAAATCTTCAATATTATTTATTCCATATAAAAGCTTTTCTTTAAATGTCTTGTCTGCTAATTTTTTTATATGTTCATTATCGTAGTTTAATACAGCCAAACCATTTATTGACAGTTGTTCTATTAATTCATATTTTGTCTTCATTATATTTTCTATGTTTTTAAAAGTTTCTATATGGGCAGGCCCTATAGATGTTATTACTCCAATTTTAGGCTGAACTAATTCTGAAACTTCCTTTATGTCTCCTATATTTCTAGCCCCAAGTTCTGCAATAAAAACTTCATGTTCATTTGTTAAATCATTATTGATTACTTTAGATAGCCCCATAGGAGTATTATATGATTCAGGTGTATTTAATATATTATATTTCTCAGATAATATTGTTCCTAAAATAAATTTAGTACTAGTTTTTCCAAAACTACCAGTAATACCTACAACAATTAAATCTTCCATTTTACTTATCTTTTCCTTAGCCCTATCATAAAAGCCTTTATTTATTTTACTTTCTACAGGACTAATTATTTTATTTGCAAGTAATGAAATATAAGCTTGAAAAACATATAAAATCAACATTAAAAAGATTGATACTAGCAAAATTAATAAAGATAAATAAATAGATTTATCTAATATAAACTCCATAGAAAGAAATGTAAGTAAAACAGCAATTATAATATTTAAGATTATATTTGTTAAATATAATCTTTTTGCTCTGTTTGTAAATACAAAAGGTTTTTTTTCTTGTTTTTTATCCTTTCTAATATTATAAACTTTACTTTTATTTTCTTTTACCCACTTCAAATACTGATCAGAATCATATCCCTCTAATTGGATAATATGTAAAAAATCTAAAGATCTTTTTGTACTTAATATTAAAGCTATTATCCCAATTAAAATAACTATAATTAACAATTTAATCCCTCCAAACTTAAATTGACAATAAATAGTTGTCAATCATTACTTACTTTATTATAGTGTAAAAAATTTCTTATTATAATTGCAAATTTATCCATATCATCTAAATAAGAAAAATGTCCAGTACCTTCTAATACCACAAGACCTGAATCCTTTATTTCACTTTCCATTATCTTTCCCATATATAAAGGAGTGTCTGTGTCTTTATCTCCCCATATCAATAAAGTAGGTGCCTTTATCTTATGTAAAATTGGCTCTAAGTTTTCATTAACTACCTTAACTAATATATTTCTCATAACTCCTGAAGAATCCCTGTAATCTGTGGAGGCAAATTTATTATAAAATTTTTTCACCTTTTCTTCATCTTTTATCCAAAAGAAAAATGTATTATATATATATTTAAAAGTCTTAAATCCATAAACCTTTATATAGTATTTAAAACTTCTCTTTGGGATCAATCCTGCACTATTTACCAATACTACTTTTTCTACTATTTCAGGATATTCACTGGCTAGTATAATAGAAAGTTTCCCCCCAAATGAATGTCCTATTAAAGTTAGCTTTTTTATTTCCATTATATCTATATACGCTTTTACTATTTCAGCATATTGAAATGAATCAATAGCCTCTTTAGCTTCCTCACTTTTCCCAAATCCAGGCAAATCTATGGCATGAACTCTGAATTTATCTTTTAACATATTTACTATGGGAATAATAGTATTTACATTTGCTCCCCAACCATGTAATATTAATATATCTTTTCCTTTTCCTTCTATTATGTGATTTATATTTATATCTTTTATCTTTATTATCATATAAAATCACTATCCTTTTTATAATTATGCCCTTAGCTATATAATTATATCATATGTTACATGTTTATTACAGTTACAATAATTTTTTCAAATTTAAAATTAAAATTTTTCAATATATCCTCTTATTTAATGGTGCAATCTTCTTCATAGTATGCATTTATTTTCATCTTTTTAGCTTTATATCCATGAAATTTTAGTGATTTAGCCATAAATAGCATTGGCATGGATGTTGCAACTTAATTAGTGTATAGTGATAGAAGAAAATATTTTATTATCACTCACTTATATTTCAATAATATTATTATCTTTATTTAAAAAAGGAGGATATAAAATGGATGCAAAATGTGGAGATTGGGTTAGAATTTACAATGTAGTATTAGAAGTAGGTGAAAGAGCTTCTAATATACCAGAAGACACACAAAATGTTCCACTAGAAATGTGGGATAAAGGGTTTTTATTAGACAAAGAAGCCAATATCGGTGATGAAGTAAAGGTGGAAAGCTATATTGGAAGAACTGTAAAAGGAAAACTGCTTGAGGTAAACCCATACTGGGAGCATGATTTTGGTAAAAGCATTCCAGAATTATTGTATATCGGACGCCAAGCAAGAGAAATTCTTGGAAAGGAGAATGAATAATGACTAAAGATATGAGTTATGATGCTGTAATGGCTAGGAAATCTGAAATAATGAAAAAAGCTATCGGAATAGATTACGAAGATTTTGAAACAGGAAATATAAAATTTGATTATGAAAGAATGATGAAAGAAACTGGATATACTCTACAAGAAATGATAGATATACAAACAAGTACAGGCGTAGGAAATACTCCTTTATATGAACTTAAAAATTTAACAAAACTTGCTAGAAGTTTTGCACCTAAAGGAAAAGGCGCTAGAATATTTTTAAAAGACGAAGCTAGCAATCCTTCAGGTAGCTTTAAAGCAAGACGAGCTGCTACTGCATGCTATCACGCAAAGCGCCTAGGATACAAAGGTGTTATAGCTGCTACATCAGGAAACTATGGTGCTGCTGTTGCTTCTCAGGCTGCTATACTAGGTCTTAAATGTATAATAGTTCAAGAATGTTATGATTCAGAAGGAAAAGGTCAACCAGAAATAATTGAAAAAGCAAGAAAATGTGAAGCATATGGAGCAGAAGTTGTTCAACTTACAGTTGGTCCAGAACTTTTCTATACCTTCCTTATAATGCTTGAAGAAACAGGATTCTTTAATGCATCACTTTATACTCCTTTTGGAATAGCAGGAGTTGAAACATTAGGATATGAAATTTCACAACAGTTTAAAGAAAGAGAAGGAAGAAATCCTGATGCAGTCGTGATTACAAATGCTGGTGGAGGAAATTTAACAGGTACAGCTCGTGGAATGATAAAAGCAGGAGCAGATACTAAGATAATAGCAGCAAGTGTTAATCTTAGCGGACTTCATATGGCATCTGATAAACAATTTAATAAAAAATCATTTACAACAGGACACACTGGATTCGGTATACCTTTCACTACCTGGCCAGATAGATCAGATGTACCAAGATCTGCAGCTAGACCACTAAGATATATGGATAGATATGTGACAGTAAATCAAGGATCAGTATTCTATATGACTGAATTACTAGCGCAAATAGAAGGATTAGAAAGAGGACCTGCAGGAAATACATCTTTGGCTGCTGCATTTAAAATAGCTCAAGAAATGGATGAAGATCAACTATTAGTAGTACAAGAAACAGAATATACAGGTGCTGGAAAACACATAAATCCTCAGCTTACATTTGCAAAAGAAAACGGAATAAAAATACTAATTGGAGATCCTACAGAAGAAGTAGCAGGTGAAACAATTATATTACCAAAAGATCCATCCTATATAAAATTAGGTGAGATAAATCTAGAAAAAACAAGAAAATCACTTATAAAAAATGCCTTAAAACATTTAGAAGTGGATAAAATTGATAAAGAAAGTATAGACTTTTTAGTATTAGAAACTAAATCAGACTTGAAATTTGTAAAAGATACATTAGATGAGCTTGGAGCAAATTATTAATAGTTTTATTTAAAATAAGGAGGATATATATGAATAAAAATTCAACCAAAACAAATAAATTAGAATTTTATGGAGGGGAATGGGTATCTTTACTACCTTTTATAATATTTATTGCTTTAATCTTAGTTACAACATTCTATTTTCGTTCAATATCAGATGGAGCATTATGGGTTCCACCTTTTATAGCAATAATAGCAGTGTTTTTCTTAGCTAAAGATAAAAAGCAATATGCCAATACCCTAATTCACGGTATGGCTAGTGAAGAAGCAATAGTTCCTATTGTATGTTGGATATTTGCAGGTGTTTTTTCAAACATCCTAAAATCATCAGGATTGGCAAGTGGAATAGCCGGTCTTGCCGCTTCCATAGGTATTAAAGGAACACTATTTGCTATTATTTCTTTTATTGCTTCAGCGCTTTTTGCTACTGCATCAGGTACTGGATTTGGAACTATAGCAGCTGGTATGGCAGTTTTATATCCAGCCGGAATTGCTTTAGGATCTAATCCACCCTTATTAGCCGGTGTTATAATTTCAGGTGCAGCTTTTGGAGATAACCTTGCACCTATATCAGATACTACAATAACTTCAGCTACTTCCCAAGGAGTAGATATTCCTGGCGTAGTTAAATCTAGATTAAAATATGCATTAGTTGCTGGTGCTTTAACAATAGTAGGAATCATAATACTTAGTTTTGGATATGAGGGTACAATCTCTCAAGTAAATGTTTTTGCTTATGATCCTAAAACATTATTGATGCTAATTCCTGTTGCTATAACTATTTGGGTAGCTATAAAATCTGGAGATATTATAATAGCTACAACTATAGGATCGGTTTTATCTGGAGCAACAGCTCTATTCGCTGGCTTAATAGACTTTGTTCAAGTTGATCCTTCATCTGCAGTTACAAAAGAGGCATTTATTAAAGTTTATGGCCAAGGATTAGATAGGACCATAGATGGAGTTATATATACTGGACTTAATAGTATGATACAAGTTATAATATTAGCTTTGCTCATATTTGCTTTAATAGCTATTATGAGAGAAGGTGGCGGAGATGTTAAGTTATTAAATGCATTAGGTAAGGTTGCTACTACCGCTAAAAGAGCTGAAGTGGTAATAAGTCTTATGATTATATCTCTTTCAGCATTGATGGGTCTTAATGCTCCCGCTATATTAGCTGTTGGATCATCCTTTGCTAAACCTTTAGGTGAAAAATTCAATATTAGTCCATATAGAATCGCCAATCTATTAGATTCCCAGTCAAATGGGTTTGTATATGCATTGCCATGGACTCCAGCTATAATTTACACAATAAGTTTTGCTAAAGACACTTCTGCACCTCTTTCAGCAATAGAAGTTTCTCCATATGTATTATATGGATACATTTTAATGATAGTAATGTTTGCAACTATTGCACTTGGAATAGGCCAAGATGATAATATGAAGGGTAAAAATGTTTCTCCTAAATAATATTTAAATTCAATCTTTTGTTTAGTTGAAACAATTCCTTTATTATTCTTTGATTTTGTAAAATAAAATTCTCTTTTTTGGTAAATTCAAATAGAATTCAAACCAGAAAAGAGAATTTTTTTTAATTATTTCTAAGATTATATTCATTTATTTTATTAAATAGTTGTCTTTTACTAAGTTCTATAGCCTTTGCAGTTTTAGTAACATTGTTATTGTTTCTTTTTAATGCTAAAGCAATATATTCTTTTTCAAAACTTTTTCTAGCATCATTAAAAGTTTCTAGTTCAATACCTTCTTTGAATCTTTTTATATTTTCATCTGTGTTGATTTCATTAAATTTCAATATATTATTTTTTGATAAGACAAATAATCTCTCTATTATATTTCTAAGTTCTCTAATATTACCTGGATAGTCATATCTTAATAAATCATTCAAGGTATCTCCATCTATGTCTCTTATATCCTTTTTAAATTCTCGTCTAAAATAATCTATAAAAAAGAATATCATATCTTCTAAATCTTCTCTTCTCTCTCGTAAAGGAGGAATTTCTATAGTTATTGTATTTATTCTATAAAATAGATCTTCTCTAAATCTATTATTTTTAATTTCTTTTAATAAATCTCTATTAGTAGCACTAATAAGCCTAATATCAACATCTATTTTCTTATTGGATCCTATCCTCTCAATTTTTCTTTCTTCTAAAACTCTTAAAAACTTAACTTGTGTTTCATTTGATATTTCTCCGATTTCATCTAATAAAACTGTACCTCCATTTGCCTCTTCAAATCTACCTATTCTTTTAGACTCTGCTCCAGTAAATGCACCTTTCTCATGTCCAAATAACTCTGATTCTAATAGATTAGATGAAAAATATTGACAATTAATGGGGACAAAAGGCTTATCAGACCTATTTGAAGTTTCATGTATTTCCTTAGCTATTATCTCTTTCCCAACACCAGTTTCTCCAAGAATTAAAATATTAGCATCAGTATCTGAAACCTTATCTATAATTTCTAAAATTTGTTTCATCTTTTGATTTTTACTTTGATTGAGGTAAATAGTATTATTATACTCTCTTGAATTAATATTCTTCATGTTTTGAAAAGTTAACAATCTTTTAGCCTTATCTATTTCTAAAATCAACTCTTCTGGATTGTGACCCTTTATAAAATAACCAAATGCTCCTAATTTCATAGCATCTACAGCTGATTCTACATCTCCATACCCAGTAACTATAATTACTTCTATGTTGTCCTCATACACTTCCTTAATCGTCTTTAATAAACTCATACCATTGATTTTAGGCATTACAAGATCAGTAATCACCAATGGATAATACTCGCTTTCTAATATATTAATAGCCTCTTCAGCAGAAGATGCTTGACCTATAAAAAATCCCCTACTTTCTAAAATCATCCTATAAGTCTCTCTATGTTCTTTCTCATCATCTACTATCAATATTTTAAAAAATTTTTTCATATCTATCTCCTTATCTATTCTACATACTCTATTGGTAAAACTAATTTAAATCTAGTTCCAGTATTTATTTTACTACTTACATAAATACTTCCATTTAATTTTTTCACTTCATTATAAACTATGTATAGGCCTAATCCAGTCCCTTTTCCAAGCTCCTTTGTAGTATAAAAAGGATTGAAGACTTTGTTTATATCTTTTTCCATTATACCCTTTCCTGTATCTATAAACTCTACTATAAGATTGCCAACTTCAGTAAAAACTCTCACTGTAATGACTCCTTCAGTTTCTATTGCATCTATAGAATTATTTATTAGATTTATAAAAACATGCTTTAAAGACTCTTGATTAATATCCTGATAATACTCTTTATCACAATCTATTATATAAGTAATGTTTTTTTTCTTCATAAAATTTTTCTGTATTTCTAATATGTTATTTATAAAATCATATAAATTAACATTTTCAATCTCATTTCTTGATATTGATGAAAATCTAAGTAAATTTTCTATTATATAATTAGCTCTTATAACTGCAGAATCTATATATTTTATAGATTCATTAATAGCCTCATCTTTTTCAGCAATACTATTTATCATAAAACTATGATTTCTTATAATTCCCAGAGGATTTCTTATCTCATGGGCAATCCCAGCAGCCAATTCACCTATAGCCATCATCTTATTAGCATGTAATAGATTGGATGTATTTATTTTTTCATTTGTTATATTATACAATAATACTAATACCTTTATCTCCTTGTTTGCTATATCTATTAAAGGATATAATCTAATTTCATAAATATAATTACCTAATTGTTTTTCTTCTAATATATTTTCTTGCTCATTTAATACCCTATCTACTAAACTATCAATATTAGTTTGAGAAAATAAATTTAAAGCAATTTTATAATTCTTTTTAAAAATATCTTCTTTAGTTTGACATATAGAATCTAAAAGTGATCTATTTGCATCTACAATATTTTTATTATCATCAAGTACTATCATATATTCTAACATACTATCAAACACTATCTGAAGATCATTTTTACTCTGTTCTAACTCCTTAGTTCTACTTTTTATTAAGCTCTGTAAAGATTTATTCCATAAAGTCA
Organism: uncultured Tissierellaceae bacterium; assembly: GCA_964567475.1. Lineage (GTDB taxonomy): Bacteria > Bacillota > Clostridia > Tissierellales > Tissierellaceae > CAZMMV01. The sequence goes on from CAZMMV010000035.1 coordinate 9,181, forward strand.
TTAATAATATAATAACTAGAACAATTGAACTAGAAAATATTACATATTTTTTTATTGTATCCATATCTATAGTTTTCACAATTGGGGTAGATATTCCAAACCATTTTTGTTGAATTTTTTCTAATAAATTTTTTCTATTAATAGAATCTATACATTTATTTAATATAGGTATCAATTCTGGCATGGATTTAGGGACGGCAAATGCAACCTGATTTTCATAAACAGGATCCTCTACTATTGTAACACTATTTGATAGCTTGTTTTTATCTATATTAAATGAAATTACAGGTTCATCACCCATAGTAGCAACTGCTTGTCCCTCTGATACTTTAAATAGTGCCTCTTCTAAATCCTTTACTAATATCTGCTTTATATTTGGATAATGCAATTCAAGATACTCACTGGCATAATCTCCTTTTTGCATAGCCATAGACATTCCATCCAAATCATCTAATGACCTTATGCCTTTTACATCTTTTCCAATTGCAAGAACTCCCCGCAAATTATATATGGGTTTAGAAAACTGATAAGATTTTCCTCTTTTCTCACTAATAAACATGTCACATAAATTAGTTTTTCCTTCCGATAAACTTATCAATGCATCTTCCCAAACCATTGGATAAAGTTCTATATTTATTCCCATTTCAATTGATAATGTATTTATGTAATCTATTAAAACTCCCTTATATTGTCCATCAACTTCATCTAAAAATCTTAAAGGTGGTGCATTTTTATCAGCTGCATATATTAAATTTTCTTGAGACTCTAACCACTTAACTTCTTTTTCAGTTAAGATATCTTCTGAATTATTGTAAATTAAAAAATAGAATAAGCAAAATAATATAAATACTATAATCAATAATCCTAATACTACATTGAATCTAGGAGTTTTCTTTTTCAAATTTGCTCCCTCCTGTAAAGTACATTATTTATTAAAGAACTATTTTTATACAAAAAATAGCCTGTTAGAAGATCCAACAGACTATTTTAATTTAACTATCTATTACAATAAGCTCATTAGCATATCTTATTAAAAGAATATTCCATTTCCAAACATTCCTGCAAATACTAAGGAAACTATTGTCATAAGTTTTATTAATATATTCAATGATGGTCCTGAAGTATCCTTAAATGGATCTCCTACTGTATCTCCAGTAACAGCAGCTTTGTGTGCTTCACTACCTTTACCACCATGATTACCTTCTTCTATATACTTCTTAGCATTGTCCCATGCTCCACCAGCATTTGACATAAATATTGCCATTAAAACACCAGTAACTAATGCTCCTCCAAGTAATCCACCTAATGCTTCTGCACCTAGTACAAAACCTGTAACTACAGGAACTACAACTGCAAGTAATCCAGGTATAATCATTTCTCTAAGAGCTGATTTAGTACTTATATCTACACAAGTAGCATAGTCTGGAGTTGTTGTTCCTTCCATAATTCCTGGCATTGCTTTAAATTGTCTTCTTACTTCTTCTATCATTGCAAATGCAGCTTTACCTACTGCATCCATAGTTAATGCTGAGAATAAGAATGGTAGCATTCCACCTATAAACATACCTACAATAACTACAGGTTCTGTTATATTGATAGTAGAAAGTCCTACAGTTTGAGTATAAGAAGAGAATAGTGCAAGTGATGTAAGTGCTGCTGAACCTATTGCAAATCCCTTACCTACTGCTGCTGTAGTATTACCAACTGAGTCCAATTTATCTGTTATTTCTCTAACTTCTTCTGGTAAATCACACATTTCGGCAATTCCACCTGCATTATCTGCAATTGGACCATAAGCATCTACTGCTATTGTCATACCAGCAGTTGATAACATACCTACTGCTGCTAGTGCTATACCATATAATCCTTTAGTAGTGTCTTGTCCACCACCTGATAAGTAATATGCTACTAAAATACCTATTGCTATTATAATTATAGGACCTGCTGTAGATACCATACCTACAGATAATCCACTAATTATATTAGTTGATGCTCCAGTTTCTGATTCTTTTGCTATTCTTTGTACAGGAGCATGTTCTGCTGATGTAAAATATTCTGTAATTTGACCTATTATCAATCCTACAATAAGACCTGATGCTACTGCTATAAATGGTTTATATGAGGAAAGAATATAATTACTTAAGAAAATTCCTGCTATTATTGTAATTCCTGAACTAACTAGGGTTCCTTTGTTTAAAGATTTTTGTGGATCTCCATCTCCTCTAACAAAGAAAACACCAATTATTGAAGCTAAAACACCTACTGATGAAAGAGCTATTGCATAATATACCCCTTCTACACCATAAGCTAATATTCCTAAAGTAATTGCTGATATAATAGCTCCTACATAAGATTCAAATAAATCTGCTCCCATGCCAGCTACGTCTCCTACGTTATCTCCTACGTTATCTGCAATAACTGCTGGGTTTCTTGGGTCATCTTCTGGAATTCCCGCTTCTACTTTACCTACTAAGTCTGCTCCAACATCTGCTGCCTTAGTATATATTCCTCCACCAACTCTAGCAAATAAAGCTATAGATGATGCTCCAAGTCCAAAACCTATAATTATTTCTGGATCTTCAAATATACTATAAAGTACAGTTACCCCTATAAGTCCTAATCCTACTACTGTCATACCCATTACTGCTCCACCTGAAAATGCAACATTTAGAGCTTTTGAAATTCCACCATCCATAGCCGCATTTGCTGTTCTAACATTTGCTCTAGTAGCAACTCTCATACCAAAATATCCTGCAAACATTGAGAATATTGCACCTATTAAAAAACAAATTGCAACTTTTGGTCCTAAATCTGGTACAACTGCCAATATAATAAATAGTAAAGCTACAAAAATTGCTAAAGAAGTATATTGCCTCTTTAAAAAAGCCATTGACCCATCTTGAATATAAGTTGAAATTTCTATCATCCTATCATTACCAGGACTCATTTTTTCGATAATGTTTGCTTTATAAAAAGCAAACAATAATGCCACAACCCCAATGATAGGTGCGGCTATTAGTATGTTTCCCATTTATCTTTCTCCTCCTTTAATTAAATCGCTGCTAAAGCTAATGCAGATACCATAAAAACAACAGCTGAACCAACCGTTAATCTTTTTAGCAATTCTCCACGACTTTTACCTCTTGATTTACCCCATAATGAGCTAGGTGAATTTCCTCCACCCATAGATCCCATACCTTCAGAATTTCCTTCTTGCAATACTACAGCAATTATCAGAATTATACTTGAAACAAGAATCAATATTGAAAAAAACATTGACATATTTACACCTCCTGAAATATAAAATAAATATTATTTTCTTTATAAGCATACTCATTTTAACACAGTAGGAGCATAAAATCAATACAATAGCTTCTTATACTATAGTTTTTATGCTCCTTTATATTCTTATTTTTTCAAATTATAAAAAGTTTTATTTCCCCTATAAACTCCATTACCATTTAACATATCTTCAATTCTCATAAGCTGATTATATTTTGCAACTCTATCTGTTCTAGAAGGAGCTCCTGTTTTTATTTGTCCTGCATTTAATGCAACAACTAAATCTGCTATTGTAGTATCTTCTGTTTCTCCAGATCTATGAGAAATAACAGCAGTATATCCATTCATTTTTGCCATTTCAATAGTATTTAAAGTTTCAGTTAAAGTTCCTATTTGATTTAATTTAACCAAAATACTATTAGAAATTCCTAGTTCTATACCTTTTTCCAATCTTTCAGTATTTGTAACAAACAAATCATCTCCAACTAATTGGATCTTATCTCCCAATCTTTCTGTAAGAAGTTTCCAACCATCCCAGTCATCTTCATCTAATCCATCTTCTATAGATATAATAGGATATTTATTTACTATTTCTTCATAATAATCTATCATTTCATCCACATTTAAAGCTCTTCCTTCTCCCTTTAAATTATAAAGTTTTTTCTCTTTATCATACATTTCACTAGCTGCAACATCAAGTGCCAACTTTACTTCTTCTCCAGGCTTATATCCGGCTTTTTCAATTGCTTCTACTATAGTTTTAAGAGCTTCTTCATTGCTAGATAAATTAGGAGCAAATCCGCCTTCATCACCTACAGCAGTATTGAGTCCTTTTCCCTTAAGTACAGATCTTAAATTATGAAATATTTCTGTACCCATTCTAATTGCTTCCTTAAAACTCTCTGCTCCAACTGGCATTATCATAAACTCTTGAATGTCAACATTGTTATCAGCATGTTCTCCACCATTTAATATATTTAACATTGGAACAGGCAATACCTTAGCATTTATTCCTCCAATATATTCATAAAGAGGAAGTCCTATCTCATTAGCTGCTGCATTTGCCACAGCTAGTGATACCCCAAGTATAGCATTGGCACCTAACTTACCTTTATTTGGTGTTCCATCTAATTCTATCATCAATTTATCAATATCTTCTTGAGCAAAAACATCCATACCAATTACTTCTTCTGCTATTATATCATTGACATTATCTACTGCTTTTAATACACCTTTTCCCATATATCTATTTTTATCTCCATCTCTAAGTTCTACAGCTTCAAAAGCTCCTGTAGATGCTCCTGATGGAACTAAAGCCCTGCCAAATCCGTTTTCTTCAGTCCATACCTCAACTTCTACTGTTGGATTACCTCTTGAATCAAGGACTTCTCTTGCATATACATCTGTTATTAAACTCATATTTATCATCCTTTCACTATTTGAATTATTCGATTAAACTTTTTCCTGTCATTTCTTTTGGTTTTTCTAAATCCATTATATCTAGTAAAGTCGGTGCTAAATCTGATAGCCTACCTTGTCTTAACTTACCCTCTCCACCTACAAATATAAGAGGTACTTTATTGATAGTATGAGATGTTATCGAACTTCCATCTACTTCATCTATCAATCTTTCTGCATTCCCATGGTCTGCCGTTACTAGAGCTTTACCGCCCTTTGCTAGTAGCTTGTCTACCACTTGACCCAAGCATCTATCAACAGTCTCCACCGCCTTTATAGTTGCAGGTATGGACCCTGTATGCCCAACCATATCTGTATTAGCAAAGTTTAATATAATCAAATCGTACTTATCCATATCTAGCCTTACAAGGATTTCATCTTTTAACTCTTCTGCACTCATTTCTGGCTTCAAATCATATGTTGCTACCTTTGGTGATGCTACTAACAGTCTGTCTTCATTTACATATGGTTCTTCTATTCCTCCATTAAAGAAAAAGGTAACATGAGCATATTTTTCTGTTTCTGCAGCCCTTAACTGATTTAATCCTAAATCACTTATATATTCTCCCAAGGTATTTAATGGGGGATCATTTTTATAAGCTACCTCTACATTTTTTATAGTTTTATCATATTCTGTCATTGTAAGATAGTAGGTATGAACTTTTTTATTTCTATGAAAGCCTTCAAAATCTTCATCTACAAATGCTCTAGTTAGCTGTCTTGCTCTATCCGGTCTAAAATTAAAGAATAAAATAGAATCATCATCGTCTATCATTGCAACAGGCTCATTATCTTCCATTACAACTGTAGGAAAAAAGAACTCGTCTGTAACTCCATCCTTATATGAATTTTCAATAGCTTCTACTGGCTTACTAGTTTCTTTGCCTTCACCTAGTACCATAGCATCATAAGCCATCTTAGTTCTATCCCATCTCTTATCCCTATCCATTGCATAATATCGACCAGAAATAGTTGCTAACTTACCTACTCCGATCTTCTTCATATTTAAAATCAACTCTTCTATATCATTTTTGCCTGAATTAGGAGGAACATCTCTACCATCCAGCATTGCATGTACATATACATCAGTAAAATTTTTCATCTTCATTAATTCTAATAATGCAAATAAATGTGAACTATGACTATGAACCCCACCAGATGATACTAATCCTAATAAGTGTATGCTTTTATTTTTCTCTCTTGCTTTTTCTATCATTGTTAAAAATTCTTCTTTTTCAAAGAAATCCTTATCTTCTATTTCCTTTGATATCTTAGTTAACTCTTGATATATAACCCTTCCAGATCCAATATTTAGATGTCCTACTTCAGAATTACCCATTTGTCCCTTTGGAAGTCCTACCGCCAATCCACTTGCTTCTAAGCTTGTATTTGGATATTCTTTCATAAATCTATCTATATTAGGAGTCTTAGCCAATTCAATAGCATTTCCCGGGTAATATTTCCCTATACCATAGCCATCAAGAATTATAAGCATTGTTGGTTTTCTTTTCATATTATCCTCCAATTAAAAATTAATCAAACTAACAAAATCATCCGCCTTTAAACTAGCTCCGCCAACTAAAGCTCCATCTATTTGGGATTTACTCATTAATTCACTTACATTATTAGGTTTTACACTTCCACCATATTGTATCCTAACTACTTCTTTTTCTTGTCCATATAGACTTCCTATAGTTTCTCTAATAAATAATATCATATCATTTGCATCATCTGCTGAAGCAGTTTTCCCAGTACCTATAGCCCAAATTGGTTCATAAGCTACAACTACTTTTTCAATATCCTTTTTATCAACATCTTCAAATGCTTTGATTATTTGATTTTTTATTATATCCTTAGCTTTATTAGCTTCTCTTTCTTCTAAAGTTTCACCTACACAAATAATCGGCTTAATATGATGACTCAATGCAGATTTCACCTTTTTATTTACAGTTTCATTTGTTTCATTGAAATACTGTCTTCTCTCTGAATGACCTATTACAACATAGTCAACAGGGATTTCATTAAGCATACTAGGAGAAACTTCTCCTGTAAAAGCTCCACTCTCTTCCCAATGCATATTTTGAGCACCAAGTTTTATATCAGTAGCTTCTATAGCTTTCTTGACATCCTTTAAAAGAGTAAAAGGAACACAAACTACAGCTTCTACATCCTTATCTAATTTATTTGTCTTTATAGCTTCTATTAACTTTAAACCCTCTTCTATAGTATTATTCATTTTCCAATTCCCAGCAATTATAGGAATTCTCATATTTATCTAACCTTCTTTCTATTTTTCATAATATCCAACTTACAAGAGTATTATCATAAATAAATTAATTAATCTACTTATCCTCTATTGCATCAATTCCAGGCAATATCTTACCTTCA
>CAZMMV010000036.1:0-12126 GCA_964567475.1 uncultured Tissierellaceae bacterium
TAGGGCTTTGCAAGATGATAGCACCTTTTGTTCCATTTGTTGCTGAGGAAATATATCAAAAGCTGGTAGAAAGTGAATCAGTACATTTAGAATACTATCCAGATGTTGATTTAAGTCTAATAAACAAAGAATTAGAAGAGAAAATGGACTTAGTAAGGGACTTGGTAGGACTAGGTCGTGCATCTAGAGAATCAGCTAGATTAAAAGTTCGTCAACCACTTAAAGAAGTAGTTATAGATGGTAAATACGAAGAAATGATAAAAGACTTAGTTCCATTAATAAAAGAAGAGCTAAATGTTAAAGCAGTAATATTTGAGAAGGATTTATCTCAATTTATGAACTACTCTTTAAAACCAAATTTCAAAGTAGCTGGATCAATACTTGGAAAGAATGTTAAAACATTTGGCAAAGTATTAAAAGAATTAGATTCTAAAGAAACAGTAGAGAAATTAGAAGCAGGAGAAAAACTAGTTCTAGATTTAAATGGAGAAGACGTGGAAATAGAAAAAGACTATGTTCTAGTTACCATATCAGCTAAAGAGGGCTTTGACGTAGCCATGGAAAACAATTTGTTTGTTATATTAGATACAACATTAACAGATGAATTAATCAACGAAGGTTATGCAAGAGAGTTTGTATCAAAAGTACAGCAAATGAGAAAGAATAACGAATATGAAGTATTAGATAATATTAATATATACTACAATGGTTCAGATACAATCAAAAAAGCTATAGATGAACATGAAGAATTTATTAAAGTAGAAACTCTAGCAAAATCTATTGAAAGAGTAAGCCAAGAAGATTTAGAAGAACAGGATTTAAATGGCGAAATGACAGGAATGAGACTAGAGAGAATTTAATATAATTATGTAGAATAAAGGTAGATAGTGAAAACTATCTACCTTTATTTTTAAATATATACTTAACAAAGAAAATAGAGTATAATTGTATATAGTTAAAGTAGATTAAAATAAAAAAATGTAAAACAAGGGGGAATAATATGGATATGGAGATTAGTTATAAATTAACAGAAGAAGATTACTTAGACTTTAATCTTCTTCACGGAAATAATTCGCCGTCTATTAAAAAGTCTATATTGATACAAAGACTTATGGGACCAGTTATATTTTTTATGGCTTCATTTTTAGCTGCAAAAAGAACAGGAATACCCTTATGGTATTGGTTTGTTTTATTTGGAATAGTAAGTATTATTTGGTATGCGTTTTATCCTAAATATATAAATTGGGAAGTATCTAGAAGAACATTAAAGATGCTAAAAGAAGGGAATAATAAAAATATATTAGAAGAAAGAACTATTACATTGACAGTAGAAGGAATAAAAGAAACAAGCTTAAATAAAGAAGAAAGAGTTGCTTGGGAATCGATTGAAAAAATAGAAGAAACAGAAAGAAATATATATGTATATCTTTCTTCTATATCAGCATTTATTATACCAATTAGAGCTTTTAAAGATATTAAATCAAAGAATGAATTCATAGAAGAAATAAACAAACATAGAGAAAATAAATAAAAAAGGTCTTACAGAACATTCTGTAAGACCTTTTTTAAAATTGGTGCACCTTCAGGGATTCGAACCCTGGGCCCATTGATTAAGAGTCAATTGCTCTACCACCTGAGCTAAAGGTACAAAAAACAACCACTAACATAAGTATACTCCTAAAAACTCGATTTGTCTATAGTATTTTTAAAATAAGTAAATATATTTTAAAGTTTTATAAATGCATTCTTTTTTTCAATTCTAGCTCCATATCAGAACCATGGAATATCAACATTGCAGATAAGAATATAATACTTATACTTACACATATAACAGATAGATAGATTATATTATTCCAATTTAATAGTAAAAACAAAAGGGGAAGAATTCCAAACAAGCAAGCTAAAAAGCCATATAAAATATAATCCCTTATACTTAGTTTCATTATTTTAGATGTTACATACATAACAATCATAGCTCCAATATAAGTTATTGGAATTATAAAATCTAAAGACCAGCCATGCCAACCAGTTTTCCAATCCCAAAACACCGATAATATAGATACTATAATTACTTGCCATATTATTTTTTTAGGAATATTATGTCTTTTTTTCAATATAAAATATAGACTAAGCCATATACTAGTAAGGCCTAATAAAAACAATAATGGCCAATTAATATGTGATGGAAATATCATAGTAATAGCGAAACTTACTACTATTGATGTTATAGATATAAATATCATAATTTTTATAGCTAGATGTCTTTTAAAAAATGCTTTAATTTCTGGAAATATTTTCTCCTTATTAGTATTTGATTCACAAGCTAATATATTTCTACATAGGGGACATCTTTCACTATATTGTCTTATGTGAACTTTACAATGATTACAGTATTGCAAGTTTAACACTCCTTTCTTACATATTTGATAATATTTCCACTTCTATATTATTATTTGATAGGAAATTAAAAAATCTTCTTTGAATATCAGTTTCTTCAAAGGGTGAAGTAAAGCTAATGACTATAGTATCATTATATGATAAAAAGGTTATCAAAGGTCTTCTTGCACTAACACATACGCTAAATTGTTTAATATATTTATCAAAGTCTGGAGGAAATGATAGTTTTCCTACATTTGATATAGAAGAAGTAATCTTCCTATCATTTAGCTTATTTGCAATTTTCAATGCTATATTTTTCAAAGGAAGTGGGATAGGTCTTGCAAATGGATTTTTTTCTAAGGACATAAATTTATTTAAATGTAAGCTTATGTTATCACCATCTAAATTATATTTAAAGCTATCTTCTACCTTTTTCATTATTTCTTGAAAATCACTACCATCTTTTTTATAATCATAAGAAATATTCATTGTACTAAAGAAATTTCTAGCAGTAAATGAAGGAAAAAATTGTCTTAGATTAATAGGCACTGCCAAGGTAATAGGATACTTTTTATCCTTGGAACTCATTTCTTTGAAAATACAATCAATTAACAAACTTGTAAGAAATATAGTTAATGTAGTATTATACTTTTTTGATAAATCCAGAAGAGCTTTTACCTTCATAGATCCTTCAATTACTTTAGTTCTATTTTCCATGTTTTTACTAGCTTTAATAGTATAGGATTTTCTAATCTTTTCAACTTTAAGATTTTTATTAGTTTTATTGTTTTTGTTGTAATACTTTTCAAAACTATTATCCATTTTTTCACTTATTGAAGATTTATAATTAAGTTTTGGAAGATCTTTTCCCAGTTCTTTTTTGTAGTTAATAGATATATATTGATAAACTAAATTCTCTAAAAACAGTAAAGCTCCAGCTCCATCAGATAATGCGTGAAATATTTCCACATTAATTCGTTTATTGTAGTATATTACTCGAAATAGTAAATTTTTACTATCATTAAGATATAGGGGTGAACAAAGAGGAGTTGTTTCTAATTCTACCTTAGCTTCTATATTAGAGTTTTCAAAGTAATACCAAAATAAACCCCTTCGTAAAACTGACCTATATAGTGGAAAACTTTTAATAGTTATATCTAATGCCTCTTGCAGTATATCAGGATTTACTTTTTCATGTAATTCACAGGAAAATCTAAACACCTTTGTATCTTTGTTATTAGATGTAGCTGGAAATATTTTAGAGGCATTATCCAGTGGTGTCCACCCTTTCTCTCCTTTATATTTCATTTAAATTCCTCATTTCAATCATTTTTGTATATAAATTCATTTATAATTTTATAGGATTTGTCAATTTCTTCTGAAGCAAGTGGGCTAGAAAGAAAACCATGAATAGCACTAGGAATCTCATGTATTTCAGTATTATTACCAGATTCTCTAAGCTTATTTCCATAGTCTTCCCCTTCATCTCTTAGTGGATCAAACTCTGCAGTGATGATCAAAGTATCTGGCTGATTAGAAAAATTTTTAGACAAGATAGGTGCAATATATGGACTCAATCTATCTTCTTTGTTGGGAGCATATAAATCCAAGTAATCTTGTATTCTTTTAGAAGTCATTATATAATGTTTACCATTTTCTATAACAGATTTATAAGGTGAATTTTCACTATGATCATAATTTGTTGCTGGATATATTAAAATTTGTTTAGCTGGAATAAAATCACCTTTGTCTCTTCCCATAAGAGAAACAACTGCTGCTAAATTTCCACCTGCACTATCACCTATTAGTATAATATCTTCCTTTTTACAATTTAAAATATCTGGATCCAAGAAAATTTCCTTAGCAACAGAATAACAATCTTCAAGTCCTGCAGGAAATGGATTTTCTGGAGCCAATCTATAATCTACAGAAATTACAAGACAATTAGTTTCATTTGCCATATTAGCGCATATTTTAGTATAGGTATCTATATTGCCAGTAACCCATCCGCCACCATGATAAAATAGCAAAACCTTAGAATATTCTTCCCCTTTGGGAAGAAAAGCTCTTACTGGTATTTCTCTATTATTAACTATTATTTTATGATCTAAACTTTTATACAGTGGATTAAGTGAGGGATTTAATATTCTTAAAATTTTTCTATATATTTTATAGTTCTTCTTTAAGTTCAAGTGAGGAATAGACAAGACCTTTAGGATCTTTTTCTTTATATTATTCATATGAAATCATAGAATTATTAATAGAAGCTAAATCATTAGCTCCTGTTAATATCATAGCCTTAAGGAGCTGGCTTTTCATATTTTCTAGTACAGTTGATACTCCTTCACTATAACCACCAAAAGCACCTATAATAATAGGTCTACCTATTAAAACTGCATCTGCACCAAGGGCTAACATTTTAAACACATCTATACCTGAACGAATCCCACTATCGGCAAGAATCATTATTTGTCCTTTAACGGCCTTAGCTATTTCTGGTAATGCTTTGGCAGTAGACTCTCCATGGTCCAATATTCTACCTCCATGATTTGAAACGACAATAGCTTTAGCTCCAACTTCTACAGCTAAAAGAGCATCTTCCTTAGTCATTATCCCCTTTAATATAAAAGGTAAATCAGTAGATCCAATAAGTTCTTTTAATTCTTCTTTTGTCTTAGGACCAACAGGAGTACCATTTAATGACATAGTTATCAATCCAGCACCATCTATATCTATACCTACTGCAATAGCATTGGCATTTTCAGCTTTTTTAATAGAATTTATAATTACTTCATTTTCTTTTGGTTTAATAATAGCTACACCTTTACCATTTACTTTATTTATAGCACTTATACCAGCTTCATAACATTGAGGAATAGCAGTATCTCCAATCATAGCTATGCTACCTGCTTTTATACTACCTTCTATAACTGTATTAATATATTCTTCTTCATTTAAATATCCACCCATATTAAATTTACTACCAGTTACAGGTGCAGAAATAATTGGTAGATCTAGAGTATTGCCAAAAAAATCAAAGCTAAGATTTGGATTTTTTGCATTGTGTATAGTTTTCATTCTCAACTTAACCTTAGCTAAATCAGAAACATTTGATTTGAAAGTAGAAGCTGTTAAAGATCCTCCCATACCAGGAACTTCTCCAGAACATGCTACACCATCACACACAGGACAGACTCTACAGTAAGCTTTCATTCTTTCTCTTGCATTTTTATTTATTTCTTTTATATCCATTTAGATCACTCCTATTTAGCATATTATATATAAGCATATATTCAATTATATTATACATGTAAAGCACTATAGTTTAAAGGCCTATCAGATATTTGCTTTTATCCATATTAATTATACAAATAATGGGTATAGATAACTTATAACAATAATACTTAAAATGGAGTGATTGAATTATGAAATTTAAAGAAAATAGAAATTTCATGAAATCAAGATTTCATGAGGAAATAGTAAGTGACCAAATAAAAGAATTACCACAACCAGATCTTACAAAAGCTTATGACAAAGACAGTAGGATAATAACTTTGCCTAAAGTAAATAAAAAGGTTTTGCAAAAAACTGGAGTAGATGATTGTATTGCTGACAGAAAAACTAATAGGGAATATAAAGAAATACCTATAACAATTGATCAACTATCTTATTTATTATGGGCCACACAAGGAGTAAAAGAAATTAGAGGAGATAATTATGCTACAGTTAGATCAGTTCCATCAGCTGGAGCTAGGCATCCCTTTGAAACTTATTTAGCTATAAATAATGTAGAAGGATTACAAAAGGGAATATATAGATATTTACCTATGGAACATGAATTAATGTTTGTATATGAAGAAAAAGATATTAAAAAGAAAATAGTAAAAGGAACTTTAAATCAAAAATTTGTTTCTAGTGCAGCAGTCAGCTTTGTTTGGGCTTGTATACCATATAGAGGTGAGTGGAGATATGACAAGAACTCTCACAAAGTCATGTTAATAGATGCAGGACATATATGCCAATCCCTTTACATAGCTTGTGAAGCCTTAGGATTAGGAACTTGTGCCTTAGCTGCTTATGATCAGAAACTAATGGATGAAATTATAAAAGTAGATGGACAAGATGAATATGTAGTATATATGGCTCCAGTTGGAAATATATAATTATAAAAGAAAAATTAAAAGAAAAGCAAGAATATCAATCTGATATCCTTGCTTTTCTTTATTTGTTGAGGAAACTTATATCTATATCATTTCCTATGCTTATACTATTTGGAGATACAATAGCATCATAAGCCATTATTTCTACCCCGTTTTCACTTGCCAACTTAACAGCTTGAGAAAACTTAGGATCCATTTCCCAATTCAATTTAAATAAATTTACTTTATCCATTTGTATTAGGAAAAATATTATTCCACGATAGCCTTCTTTAACAGCTTCTATCATTTCTAATACATGTTTTCTTCCTCTATCAGTAGGTGCATCTGGAAACATTGATATACCATCCTTTTCTAAGGTAACACCCTTTACCTCAACAAATCCTTTTTTATCTCCAGATTCAAAATATATATCAAATCTAGATTTACCAAAAGTAACTTCTCTTTTTATAAAGGAAACATTTGATATATTATTGATATGATCCTGTTCTATAGCGTCAAATACTACCTTATTTGGAACTTGAGAATCCATATTGATTAGCTTATTAGCTTTCCATACAGCTATAAGAGAGTATTTTGTCTTCCTATTTACATTGTGTGAACAATCTTCTAAAATAATCTTAGCTCCAGGAATAAGCAGTTCTTTACATCTACCCGTATTTCTAACATGGACGGTTTCTTCTTTTCCATCTATAAGAACTTTAGCTATAAATCTATTAGGCCTTTCTAAAAATATACCTTCTACAATTTTATTATATTTCATATATACTCCTTAAAGTTTATAATTTTTGAACGACTATACCTATAGTACCAGGACCTGTGTGAACTCCTAATGCTGGACTTATTTGACCTTCTGCGAAAATTTTAAAATTTGGTAACATATCTTTTAGTGATTCCTTCAAATTATCAGCATCTTCCTTTGCAGCTCCATGAACAACACCTAAATTATATTTCTTAGCATCTCCAATAAATTCCACAGCAAGATCTAATACCTTATTAAAGGATCTTTTTTTACCTAAAACCTTAGCAACTGTATAATAAATCCCATCTTCATTACACGAGATTATTGGTTTTAACTTTAAAGTAGATCCTAAAATAGAAGTAACTAATCCTATTCTACCACCTTTTTGAAGGTATTCTAAGGTAGATACAGAAAAGAAAACCTTGGAATTATTTATATTACTAGATACCCTTTTCTTAAGCTCATCCCAAGCCATACCTTCTTTAATATATTCAGCAGCTTGGATAGCATTAAATCCACTAGCTATAGCAATGTTCTTAGTATCAAGTACAAATACTTCTAAATCTTTTTGTTGCTCACTTATTATCCTTATAGCATTGTGAGTACCACTTAAGCCACTAGAAATAGTTGAAACTAAAACCTTTTCATATCCATCTAATTTTATCTTATTAAAAACTTTTTGGATTTCTTCACCACTAGGTAGAGAAGTTTTTGGTATTTCTTTTTTCAAACTAGAATAAACTTCTTCAGCATCAATATCTAGGCCATCAGAATATTCTCCATAACTATAAATTATTTTAAGTGCTACAACATATATATTATACTTCTTTAGCAAATCCTTAGGTATATCAGAACCAGAATCTACTAATAGTGCTATTTTTTGATCATTCATAATTTTACCCCCAATTAATTATCATTTTTAGCAGAATCTTTTTTAAAATCGATTGTCTTTTGGCAAAATAACTTGCTAGCAAAACTAAGAGTTGACATTTTAATTACAAAGTTTTCACAAGTTAAATCTACACTTCCATAATTAGATTGACCATCAGAATTTATATTATTAGCAATAAATTTTATAGCATTTTCTTGTTCTTCACAAAAAGAATTATAAGCTAATTTTTCACCATCAAGTTGTTTTTGAAATAAAATTCCATATTTAATATCCTGTATAGTAAAGACACATTTTAAAATAGAAATAACAAATAAATAAGCTAAATGTACCTTGTTATATCTTTTTTTTATTGGTTTAGGAATTAGTTTCAATTTAACATAATTGTTAATCATAGAAGGAGTAATTATACTTTCTCTTGTATTGTCTGACCAGAAATAAAGGGACTGTTCTATAAAAGTAATAACTTGATCCATGTATAAATCTATATCAGGTAGTTCTTCCCACCTTGGTATATGAAAAGACAACATACAATTTTTGAATTCTTCTAATTCCTTCAACTCTTTTTCAACATTATCCATAGTGTCACCTATTTCTATATATTATTGTATTTCTAGCTTTTAGTATATAATAAAATAGTTTTAATAACAAGTATATATAGTATTGATAACTAGATGAATAATTTATATTTATCAACAATTGACTAATTGTGAATAGTTTTATAAAATAAGTTAAAGATTAAGATAATATTTTTACATGAAAAATTGGCTAAATCAAGGTTTTATGGGTAAGGGTATAATAAGTTTTATATTATATAGAAATATATAATATAAATACTATGATATTTACTTATAAGAAAACATTATAGATAGAATGGGGAAGATGAATTGAAGATATATATTACTAGACATGGTGAAACCCAATGGAATACACAAAAAAGAATGCAGGGATGGAATAATTCAGATTTAACAGATAAGGGTATAGAAGGGGCTTTAAAACTTCAAGAAAGATTAAAAAATGTTGATTTTCAATGTATTTACACTAGCCCTTTAAAAAGAGCTCTAGATACTACAAAAATTATTAGAGGAGACAAAGACACAGAAATAGTTTTAGTTGATGAGCTAAAAGAAATGGGTCTGGGACAATGGGAAGGTCTTAAACATAGTAAAATAGAAGAATTATATGGGGAAGAATATTTTAATTATTGGAATAAACCTCATTTATATAAAAATAGTAGTGGAGAAAGTTTTTATGATGTTTTCAAAAGAGTAAAGCTTGTATTAGATATGATTGTTGAAAAGCATAAAGAAGGAAATGCATTGATCGTATCCCATGGAGTAGTAGCAAAAGCTATAAATACAATAGCAAGTGGAGAATCATTGGAAAATTTATGGAAACCTCCATTTGTGGGAAATACATCACTAACTATTATAGAAGTAAAGGAAGGCAAGAAAAAAATTATATTAGAGTCAGATAGTTCACATTTATAGGAGGGAAAAGATTGCAATTAGAAAAACTTAAAACTATTATTCAAGAGAGTAACAATATTGTATTTTTCGGTGGTGCAGGAGTATCTACAGAAAGTGGAATCCCTGATTTTAGATCTGCAGCAGGTTTGTATACCCAAGATAACAAGGTTGGTCATTCACCAGAGTATATGTTAAGTCATACTTGTTTTAAAAGAGATACAGAAGATTTCTTTGATTTTTATAAGACTAAAATGGTTTATACACAAGCAAAACCAAATGCTGCCCATTTAGCCTTAGCAAAACTAGAAAAACAAGGAAAACTTAAGGCCATAATCACTCAAAATATAGATGGATTACATCAAGAAGCAGGATCAGAAAATGTATTAGAGCTTCATGGATCAGTTCATAGAAATTATTGTGTAAAATGTAAAAAATACTTTGATTTAGACTATGTAATGAAGTCTAAAGAAGTAGTGCCATTATGTGATGAATGTGGTGGAATTGTAAAACCTGATGTAGTTCTTTATGAAGAAGGTCTTGATATGGATGTATTAAATAGAGCAACAAGCTATATTCAAAATGCAGATGTTTTGATAGTTGGTGGTACTTCTCTAGTAGTTTATCCAGCTGCCGGATTAATTGGATACTATGGAGGAGATAAATTGATTTTAATAAACAAATCTAAAACCCAATATGATAACAAGGCACATTTAAGTTTTAATGATAGCATTGGCAAAATACTGGCTAGTATTATATAAATATAAAAATAGGAGATAGATTATGGAAGAATATAAAAAAGACTTTATAGATTTCATGGTAGAATGCAATGTTCTTACCTTTGGAGATTTTATAACTAAAAGTGGAAGAAAAACACCTTTTTTTATAAATACAGGAAATTACAAGAAAGCTAGTCAATTAAAAAGATTAGGAGAATTTTATGCAAAGGCAATAAAAGAGAAATTTGGACAAGACTATAATGTATTATTTGGGCCAGCATATAAGGGAATACCTTTAGCTGTTACAACATCTATGGCCTTGTTTGAAAACTATGGCATAGATGTAAATTACTCATCTAATAGAAAAGAAATCAAAGACCATGGAGATAAAGGTATATTTCTTGGTTACAAACCAGTAGAAGGAGATAAGGTAATTATAATAGAAGATGTAACAACAGCAGGTACATCTATTTATGAAACAATGCCTATATTAAAATCTCAAGGAAATATAGATGTAACTGGATTAATCATATCTGTAGATAGAATGGAAAGAGGAAAAGGTGAAAAATCTGCATTAGTAGAATTAAGAGAAAAATTTGGATTAGATACTTATGGGATAGTTACCATGGATGAAGTAGTGTCTTATTTATATAACAAGGAAGTAAATGGAAAGATATTGCTAGATGATAAGATTAAAAATGATATAGATAATTATTATAAAAAATATAGAGCAAAAAAGTAAATAAGAGAATAAGCCTAAGCTATAGAAAATATATTAAGATAAAATATGTCCAAAGTGTAATTGAGACATGTTTTATTTTTACTAATTAAGCATATTAATGTCTGTATATTGTTATTCTATATACTACTAATGATTTTATAGATATTATTAGGAAAATAATTGTATTCAAATCTTGAAAGGATAGATTAAATGAGACTAAAAAGAGATTTCTATGCTAGGGATACAGCTAGGGTAGCAAAGGAATTATTAGGAAAAATCCTAGTATATAATGATGGAAAAAACATATATAAAGGAAAGATAGTAGAAACTGAAGCCTACACAAATAAAGATGATGATGCTGCCCACTTCAGTAAAGGTCTGACAGATAGAACTAGGATAATGGATGAAGTTGGTGGACATCTGTATATATATACAATATATGGAATGTATGAATGTATGAACATAGTAGCAGAAAAGAAAGGTGTGCATGGCGGAACACTTATAAGGGGAATAGAACCTTTAGAGGGAATTGAGGCAATGTATAGAAATAGATATAAAAAGGAATATTTAGATCCTAAAAGAAGAGAAATAATAAATTTAACAGATGGGCCTGCTAAACTTGTAATGGCATATGGTATTACTAAGAAAGATTTTTATGGTAGGGATCTTGTCAATGATCCTAGCATATGGATAGAAGAGGGAGAAAAAGTAAGTCCACAAGATATAGTAGAAACTACACGAATAAATATAGATTATGCAGAAAAAGCTAAGGATTATTTACTTAGATTTTATATAAAAGATAATCCTTTTGTATCCAAAAAATAGTTCCCAGAGATTCTTTATTTGAAAAGCTTGTTCGTAAATTGTTTTTTACTCCAGATAGTTATAAAGTGGACTTGGACATTATAGGCTCTTTTATATAGAGATATATAGATGGGAAAAGGAGTTTATATGATATATCACAATTATTAAAAAATGAATTTGGACAAGAAGTTCAACCATTATATAAGCGACTTATTCAATATATAAATATTTTAAAGAATAATAAGTTTA
>CAZMMV010000036.1:12226-15929 GCA_964567475.1 uncultured Tissierellaceae bacterium
CCATTATATAAGCGACTTATTCAATATATAAATATTTTAAAGAATAATAAGTTTATAGATATTGTAAATAAGTAAGTAGGAGTCAAACCTTAGATATCTAGGGTTTGATTTTTATTTATATGTATAGAGTTTAATATTAATTATTATAATCTTTTTAAATGGGTAAAATATGTATTGTCTTGTACTTAAATTAATTAAGGTGTAAGATAAGATAATATAAAATAAATTATATAAGGAATAGAGGTGTATTATGAAGATAAATTGGAATTCAAAGTATTTAACTGTATCTGTTTATTCTTTTTTAGTAGTATGTGCAAGTATTATATTTTATTTAATTGCATCTGAAGTAACTTCTTTTCAGATTAAAGTTGGAGAAATTTTATCTATATTTCTTCCAATTATCATAGGATTTATTATGGCTTATCTTTTTAACTTTATTTTACAATTTTATGAAGAAAGAATATTAGATTGTAAATTTTTAAATCAAAGAAAAGGTAAACTTAAAAGAATAGTAGCTTTAGTATTTACATACGCTACAGTATCTTTAATACTTTATTTGTTTGTAAAATTCTTATTTCCTCAAGTAGTGAATAGTATAGTAAAACTAGTAGATGATATGCCAAGACATATTTCAAAAGCTACAAATTTAGTAGATGAATTTAATGATAAATATAAAGTACCCGATCAATATTATAAATATATAATCGATAAATGGAATGATTATAAAGATACTATAATAGAATTTGCTACTAATCTAATACCTATTTTAGGCAATATAGTTAAAACAATATTTTCTAGTATATGGAATATAGTTATAGGTGTTATCGTATCTATATATCTATTGACAGATAAAGAAAAATTCTTTGCATTAGCTAGAAAGATTGTAATAGCTTTATTCTCAGAAAAAAGAGCAGATAGAATATTTGAGTTAACAAAAAGAACAGATAACATATTTGGTAAATTTATTACTGGCAAAATATTAGATTCTTTTATTATTGCTATATTAACTTTTGTTACAATGAAGATATTTAAGATGCCTTATACTACTTTAATATCATTCATTATAGGCATAACAAATATTATTCCATTCTTTGGACCATTTATAGGAGCAGTACCGGCTACAATATTAATACTACTTATTTCACCTATAAAAGCATTATGGTTTATTGTCATAATAATAGTAATTCAGCAAATAGATGGCAATATAATAGGGCCTAAGATTTTAGGAGATAGTCTTGGAATTTCTGCATTTTGGATTTTATTTTCTCTCTTAATTGGAGGAAAATTATTTGGTTTTATAGGACTAATCATAGGAGTACCTTTATTTGTATTTGTTTACTCTATAATTAAAGACATAATAGAAGCTAAATTAAAGAAAAAAGGTCTACCCCATGAATCAGATGAATATATGTAAAGTAATGTAAAGACTTGTCAGACAGATGACAAGTCTTTTATATTACTCATTTCTTTCATAAAAGCACTATGATAATAATATATCTTATGATATAATTGAAATGTGGCTATATTCAAAGAATTGCCATAAATAGAATTAACTAAATATTAGGCAAAGTATCAAATATAAAATAAAAAATGTTATGGAAGATTTATTAATAAATCTTTTAAATAAAATGCTGCTTAAGGGGGAAGTGTATAATGAAGTCATATTCAGCTGATAAAATCAGAAATGTAGCTTTACAAGGTCATAGTAGCAGTGGAAAAACAACTTTAACTGAAGCAATACTTTTTGCAACAGGTATAACAAAGAGACAGGGAAAGGTAGACAATGGAAATACTGTATCAGACTTTGACAAAGAAGAAATTGCACGTGGTGTATCTATAGGTACATCAGCTATCCCTATAGAATGGAAAGACATAAAATTTAATTTATTAGATACACCTGGATATTTTGATTTTATAGGTGAGATGTATGGTGCAAAACGAGCATCAGAAGGTTCAGTTTTAGTAGTTGATGCTTATTCTGGTATAGAAGTTGGTACAGAAAAGGCATGGAAAAACCTAGCAAAATATGCAACTCCAAGAATCATATTTTTAAATAAAATGGATAAAGAAGATATAGAATTTGAAAAATTGTTATCAAAATTAAAAGATGAATTTAGTGAAAAGATAATACCTTTTGCGATACCCATAGGAGAAGCAGATGGATTTAAGGGATTTGTATCTGTTTTAGATGAGAAGGCTTATGAATATGAAGGATTAAAAAGAAATGAAATAGAATTAAATGATGAACAAAAGTCTAGAATAGAACCTGTAAGGGAAGCCTTAATGGAAAAAATAGCAGAAAGTGATGAAGAACTATTAGAAAAATATTTTGAAGGTGAAGAATTTACTAAGGAAGAAATAGATAGAGGTTTAAGAAAATCAGTAGCTAATGGAGACTTAGTTCCTTTAATAGTAGGATCTGCAGAAAAAGCCATAGGAGCTGATTTCTTACTTGAAGTTATAAAATGCTACATACCATCACCAGATAGTACAGGACCTATAGTTGGTTTAAAAAATGGTCAAGATGTATCTAGAAAAGTAGATGTAAATGACGCATTTTCAGCAGTAGTGTTTAAAACTATTATAGATCCATTTGTTGGTAAATTAAGTTTATTTAGAGTAATATCTGGAAAGATAACTAAAGATACAGAATTATATAATGCAACTAAAGAAGAAGAAGAAAAATTAGGCGGTTTATTTGTACTTAGAGGTAAAGAACAAATAGAAGTAGATCAAATACAAGCAGGGGACATAGGTGCTACTTCTAAACTAAATCATACACAAACAGGGGATACACTTTGTGATAAAGAAGACCCTACACTTTATGAAAGCATAAGATATCCACAGCCAACATTATTTTTAGCAGTAGAGCCAAAATCTAAAGGTGATGAAGAAAAGATAGGAACTTCATTACACAAATTAACTGATGAAGATCCAACATTTATAGTAGAAAGAAACAGTGAAACTAAGCAATTGCTAATTGGTGGCCAGGGTAATATGCAACTAACAGTTATTGTTGATAAATTAAAAAATGCTTTTGATGTTGAAGTAGAACTAACTAGTCCTAAAATTGCCTTTAGAGAGACAATTAAAGGAACTGCATCAGTACAAGGAAAACATAAAAAACAATCCGGTGGTGCAGGTCAATATGGTGATGTTCATATAAAATTTGAGCCATGCCAAGAAGAGTTTGTATTTGAAGAAGAAGTATTTGGTGGAGCAGTTCCAAAAAATTATTTTCCTGCAGTAGAAAAGGGAATATTAGAATCTCTAGATAAAGGTCCATTAGCTGGTTATCCAGTGGTAAATATCAAAGCTACATTATATGATGGTTCTTATCATCCAGTAGATTCCAATGAAATGGCATTTAAGATTGCTGCATCTATGGCTTTTAAAAAGGGAATGCAAAAAGCAAAACCTATATTATTGGAACCTATAGTTAAAGTAGATATAGTTGTACCTGAAAACTATATGGGCGATGTAATGGGAGATATGAACAAACGTAGAGGTAGAATACTTGGAATGGAACAACAAGCTGGTGGAATTCAACTTCTAATAGCAGAAGCACCACAAGCTGAAATGTTTAAATATGCAATAGAACTTCGTGCTATGACTCAAGGTCGTGGAACATTCTCAATGGAATTTGTAAGATATGAAGAAGTTCCTGCAAATATTTCTGAAGAAATAATAGAAGAGGCAATTG
>CAZMMV010000037.1:0-15228 GCA_964567475.1 uncultured Tissierellaceae bacterium
AGGAATGTTTGTAGATGTACAGGGTATGTTCCATTAGTAGATTCCGTAATGACTGGAGATGCTATAGCAAATGCTTGTGATAATTTAATGAAAGCTATGGAAAAAGAAGATGGTAGTTATAGAACATATGATGAAATGATTAGTGAGGGACTTCCTGTAAAATATGATGGAAAATGGATAGCAGCTAAGGTTGCTTGTGATTTAGATACTGGTCAAGGAGATCCATTCCCAGCATTAGATGAAAAGGTAAAAAAAGGATTAGAGGAATTGAATATAAGAGTTTAAATATAATTGTAAAAAACTAAGGTGATAAGTAAATTCATCTTAGTTTTTTTCTTTTGCATATGATATGAAAAAAAATAAAAAATAATACAATGAACCAGCTATGAAGAAAAATAAGAATCTTAAAAACAAACCCTTTAAACTAGATTCTTCTGAACCAGTTAACATATGAATAAAATCAAATATAAAATTCAAGCTAGTTAAAATAATAGATACCTTAAAGGCTTTAAAAATAATAGATTTATACAATATTCTCACCTCTTTATTTAATTACTTGGAAAGATAAGCCCTTTTTATGTAAATTTATTATGAATAAAGATTTACATATCACTTTTAGTATATCACTAGTAGTATGGATAAGTTAAAGAATAGAGATATATTTTTTGGACATAATCATAAATGAATCATAAAAACGCTAGCAATAAAAAAACCGTACTTGACAAAACAAACCAATATGCTATAATATAGCAGTATCAATCATTACAACAATTATATGGGAGTAGATGGGTGCTGGTGTGCCCTCTGGTCTTCAAAACCAGCGCGAGGGGCCTGTGGTCTCTTGGGTGAGTTCGATTCTCACATATTCCCGCCAAAGCAAATTAGCGATCCTTAGGGGTCGTTTTTTTATGTCTAAAACTTAAATAGATTATTTTTTTATGAACTTAATTTTGAATATTGAGGGTTGTAAATTTATTGCTTAGCATTTTCCAAATAAAAGGGCATAATAAATCAGATATTTACATATCTAAATAAATTAGACTGATTTGTAAGTTCTATTTAGTCAATCAGTAAAATATTAATATAGAAGGCATTAATATTTTTAATTAAAAGGAGGAAATAATTGTCATGAAGAAAAGAGTATTTTTATTAATATTAGTATTTTGTTTGATGATGGCAACTTTAGCTGGATGTACATCAAATGAGGATGTTGATACAGGAATTTCTGATGGTGAAGCTACAGATGTAGATGATAGCGAAAATACTATTAAGATAGGTGTATTTGAGCCTATGACAGGTGCATCGGCAGCTGGTGGTGAAATGACTATAGAAGGTATTAAACTTGCTAATGAAGAGTTACCAACTGTATTAGGTAAAAAAGTACAACTTATCATAGTTGATAATAAATCAGAAAAGGTTGAAGCAGCTAATGCAGTATCAAGACTAGTAGACAAAGATAAGGTAGTAGCTATTATAGGGAGTTATGGAAGTTCTCTTTCAATGGCAGCAGGAGATATAGTTAAAAATGCTGGAGTTCCAACAATGGGGTGCTCACCTACAAATCCTTTAGTTACACTTAACAATGATTATTATTTTAGAGTATGTTTTATAGATCCATTCCAAGGAACTGTAATGGCAAACTATGCAATAAATGAATTAGGTGCAGAAACAGCTGCAATAATTCAAGATGTTCAGCAAGATTATTCAGTAGGGCTTTCAACATATTTTATGAAATCATTTAAAAATTCAAAAGGAGAAGATGCAATAGTTGGTGAAGCTTCTTATAATACTGGAGATCAGGATTTTACAGCTCAACTTACAAATATAAAAGCTTTAAATCCAGATGTAATATTTGCACCTGGAAATTATGGAGAATCTGCACTTCTTATAGAACAAGCTAGAAACTTAGGAATTGATGCTCCAATGCTTGGCGGAGATACATGGGAGGCTCCTGAATTTATGGAAATTGGAGGAGATTTAGTTGAAGGTGCTGTATATAGTACTCACTTTACATCTGAATCGCCTGTAACAGAAGTATCAAAAACTTTTTTAGATGATTATAAGGCTAAATATAATAAAGAAGCTAATGCATTTGCAGCTCTAGGATATGATGCTTATATGGTTATAGTCAACGCCATAGAAGAAGCTGATTCTATAGATAGAAAAGTAATTAGAGATAAGATTGCTGCAACAGAAAACTTTGTAGGAGCTACAGGAAGTATTACATTAGACGAGAATGGAGATGCTGTTAAATCAGCTATAATCAATCAAGTTAAAGATGGTAAGTTTATATATTTAACAACAGTAGAACCAAAAAAATAGTATATAAAATGGAGGAATAGAGATGGATATGAGCATACAAGAATTCCTACAACATATGATAAATGGTATATCGCTAGGTAGTCTTTATGCTCTTATTGCAATTGGATATACCATGGTATATGGGATACTAAGATTAATAAACTTTGCCCATGGAGATATATTTATGATAGGAGCTTATCTTACTTATTATGGCATTGTTTATACTTCAATACCTTGGTATATTATATTTATATTGGTACCTATAGTTACTGGAATACTGGGAATAGTACTTGAAAAATGTGCCTATAAACCATTAAGAGAGGCTCCAAAGATAACAGTACTTATATCAGCTATTGGAGCATCTTTTCTATTGCAAAACTTAGGAATACTTGTTTTTGGTGGAAGACCAAAAGCATTTCCTACCCCTGCAATATTTAAAAATGCAATAAATATAGGCGGAGTTACAATAAGTTATATAAATTTTATTATTCCATTAGTTACAGTAATTCTTTTAATTGGACTTAATTATTTTGTTCAAAAGACAAGGACTGGTATGGCGATGAGGGCATTATCAAAGGACTATGAAACTGCAAGTCTTATGGGAATAAATATAAATAGAACAATATCAATTACTTTTTTTATAGGGTCTTTTCTAGCAGCAATGGGAGGTATTATGTGGGGAGTTAAATATCCGCAGCTTATGCCTCATATGGGAGTGTTACCAGGACTTAAGTGTTTTATAGCAGCAGTAGTTGGAGGAATAGGAAATATCACAGGTGCTGTTATGGGTGGATTTATTTTAGGGCTTGGAGAAATACTTATTATAGCATTTCTTCCTAATTTAACAGGGTATAGGGATGCTTTTGCATTTGTACTTTTGATACTTATTTTGCTATTTAAACCAACAGGTTTAATGGGACAAAAAACAGTGGAGAAGGTGTAGACATGAAGAAAAATAAATTATTAACAAATATTTCTATAATAATAGGTGTTTTAATTCTTTTATTGGTATTAAATATAAAATTAGATAATTATCAATTAAGAATAGTAAATCTTAGTGGAATTTATGTAATACTTGCACTTAGTATGAATCTTATTAATGGATTTACAGGTTTATTTTCATTAGGACATGCGGGATTTATGGCTATTGGAGCATATACTGTTGCATTGCTTACTATGTCTAGTGAAATGAAGGAAATGAACTTTTATATGAAACCTATTTTGCCTAGTCTTTTAAATATAAACTTGCCATTTGTATTGGCACTTTTAGTTGCAGGACTTATTGCAGCAATTTTTGGTTTTTTAGTTGGTGGACCAGTATTAAAGCTTACTGATGATTATTTGGCAATAGCGACACTAGGTTTTTCAGAAATAATAAGAATTGTAATTATAAACATGCAATCTGTTACCAATGGGGCTTTAGGACTCAAGGGTATTCCTCAAATAAATTTTAAGCTTATTGAAAAAATATTTAATATACCGGCTAGGATAAATTTGTTTTGGGCTTGGGGAATAGCTATACTTACAATTTTATTTTTGAAATTTTTAATGCAAGGTAGTTATGGAAAAGCATTTAAAGCAATCAGAGAAGATGAAATCGCAGCTAGAGCTATGGGTATAAATTTGTTTAAACACAAGGTAATGAGCTTTACAATTGGAGCCTTTTTTGCAGGAGTTGGTGGAGGACTTTTAGCAGCATCTCTTGGAACTATAGATCCAACCTTGTTTAAATTTGTATTAACATTTAATATATTATTAATGGTAGTACTTGGAGGTATGGGAAATATAAGTGGTACTGTTGTAGCTGCAGTAATAGTTACAGTATCAATGGAACTGCTTAGATTTTTAGATGGATCCATGAATTTAGGGTTTATGGTTACTCCCGCCCTTCCTGGACTTAGAATGGTAGTATTTTCACTTATTCTTATATTAGTGATTATATTTAAAAAAGACAATGTCTTAACAAATACCATAAGGAAAGTGAGGAAGAGATATGCTAGAAATCAATGATGTAACTATGAAATTTGGAGGAATAGTAGCTGTAAATAATCTTACAACTAATATAAAAAAAGGAGAGTTAGTTGGATTAATTGGTCCCAATGGAGCGGGGAAAACGACAGTATTTAATATGATAACAGGTGTTTATAATCCTACTGAAGGGGAGATACTATTTGGCGATGATAAAGATAAACAAGTAATCTCTGGAATGAAGTCTGATGAAATAGCTAAAATAGGTATAACTAGAACTTTTCAAAATATAAGATTATTTAAAGAATTATCAGTTTTAGATAATGTATTTATAGGGAATCACTTAAGATTAAAATCAGGTATACTTTCAAGTTTATTTAGGACACCGTCTTATGTAAATGAAGAAAAAGATATTATAAAGAAATCAGAATACTTGTTAAAAAAGGTTGGACTTTATGAAGAACGTAGTACAAAAGCTCATTCTCTGCCCTATGGTAAACAAAGAAGACTGGAGATAGCTAGAGCTTTAGCAACTGAGCCAAAGCTTCTATTATTGGATGAGCCAGCAGCAGGGATGAATCCACAGGAAACTCAAGAGTTAATGAGATTTATACAAGATATCAAGGAAGAATTTGATTTAACAATTTTTCTTATAGAACATCAAATGGAAGTTATTATGGGTATTTGCGAGAGGATATTTGTATTAGATCATGGTATTTTAATAGCTGAGGGTAATCCTGAAAAAATTCAAAATGACAAACGGGTTATTGAAGCTTATCTGGGGGTGGAGTAATGCTTAAAGTTACTAATCTTCATGTTAGCTATGGAGGTATAAAAGCTATACGGGGAATAAATATAGAAATAGAAGAAAATCAGATAGTGACATTAATAGGCGCAAATGGTGCTGGCAAATCTTCCACGCTTAGGGCTATAATGAATCAGGTAAAAAAAGAAAGTGGGAAGGTAGAATATAATGGAGAAGATTTAACTGATCTTGATACTATGGATATAGTAAAAAAAGGTATATCATTAGCTCCTGAGGGAAGAAGAGTTTTTTCAAATTTAACTGTAGAAGAAAACTTGATTCTAGGAGCATATACTAGGGATGACAATATTGGAATTAAAAAGGATATAAAAAAGATTTATGAGTTGTTTCCAAGATTGAAAGAAAGATCATGGCAAAAATCAGGAACCCTTTCTGGCGGAGAACAACAGATGTTAGCTGTAGGTAGAGCTATGATGATAAATCCAAAGATACTTATGCTGGATGAACCTTCTTTAGGTCTTGCACCATTGTTAGTAAAAGATATATTTGAAATCATAAAAGAAATACACAGCCAAGGCAATACAATATTGCTAGTTGAGCAAAATGCAAAAAAGGCATTAGAAATAGCTGACTATGCTTATGTTCTTGAGACTGGTTCTTTGGTTTTAGAAGGAAAAGGTAAAGAGCTATTAAAAGATGACAAGGTTAAGGTGGCTTATCTAGGAGAAGCTAAATAATTTCTAAAATAAGTTTAAGTTAAAAGGCTTAGTTTTTATATTTTCAGTTCATTATTTATTTAGATTTCACACATTGTATATAGTGTTAAAGCTTAATATAAGGTTAATGTTAAAGCTTAACCTTAAGGCGGAAATCAAGTGAAATAAAGGTTTATGGGTTAATGTTAAAGTTAATGTTAAACTTAATGTAAGAATTGGAAAAAAGTATAATCGATGAAAGTATATTTAAAATGTTAAGATACTCAGATGAAAAGTTTATAAAAATATAAATATAAAGGCGACTTTTAGGTCGCCTTTATATTTATATTTTTTTGATTATATTTAACCAAGATCTTTTGCTGTGAGCATAGTGGTTTTATTATTTTTAAATTTGAGTTATAATAGTATCTAAATTAAGAGAAGATGATTAGATAGGACAATAAATTATTTTGGGGTAAAAAGGTTATTAATAATTAATTCATGTTAGTTAATATTTGGTTCATATAAAAGATTTATAATAGTATTAATAAATATAAAATATAGGAAGGGGCGAAATATGGTTACTATATTAGTAGTAGAGGATGATAAAAACCTTCAAAGGCTTATGGAAACAGTGTTGAAAAACAATGGTTATAATGTTTTACTAGGTAAGAATGGATTAGAAGCTTTAGATATAATTGATAAAAAGCATATAGATTTAATGATAAGTGATATAATGATGCCAGGTATGGATGGCT
Source organism: uncultured Tissierellaceae bacterium (assembly GCA_964567475.1). Lineage (GTDB taxonomy): Bacteria > Bacillota > Clostridia > Tissierellales > Tissierellaceae > CAZMMV01. Next base: position 6,489 of record CAZMMV010000037.1, read on the forward strand.
ATAGTTTAGTAGAGTCGTTGAGACAAGCAAATTATAATTTACCTATATTATTGGTAACTGCTAAAGAAAGCTTTGAAGATAAAAGAAAGGGTTTTAATTTAGGAGTCGATGACTATATGGTTAAGCCTATTGATATGGATGAAATGATATTAAGGGTTGAAGCTCTATTACGAAGATCTAAGATAATTAATGAAAACAGACTTACAGTAGGAGATGTAGAAATAGATTATAATACATTAATTGTAAGTAGGGCAGAAGAATCTTTAGAATTACCCAAGAAGGAATTTGATATATTATTCAAACTCCTTAGTTATCCTAAGCAGATATTTACTCGACAACAGATAATGGATGAAATTTGGGGTATAGATTCAGAAACTGATGAACGTACAGTAGATGTACACATAAAAAGGTTAAGAGATAAACTTATAGATTTTAAAGAATTTGAAATAATAACAGTAAGGGGACTAGGATATAAAGTAGAGATAAAGATATGAAAAGAATAACAATTAAACTAGCTTTGTTTTTTATAATATTAATAATTATATCTTCTAGTTTTTCCTTTTTAATATCAACTAACTTTACTAATAGCATAGAAAAAGAAATAAAGTTAGGTGAAGAATCTTTAGCTAGTTCAATTATAGAATTAAGAGAGAAAACTGACTTAAATATAGATGAAATAATATCTATTGTTTCAATGCCTACTTATGATATAAAACTTATAAATGAAAAAGATACAGAAGTTATAAATGAAGAAGGAATGGAAAAAATAGAAAAGGATGGTTTGATTTTATATTATCATAAGGAATTTTCTAGACCTACTATTATATTTGAGATAGATAATTCATTAATTAAAATTAGTCTTCATAAAAATGAGACATTATTTAAAATTGTAATATCTCGTATATGGAGAAATTTATTATCTTATGTTTCTATTGGGATATTATTGATAATATTATTGGCAAGGAGTGTAGTAAAGCCAATATTGAGATTAAACTCAATGACAAAAGAAGTTGCCAAGGGCAATTTTGATGTTCAAGTTAAATCTAAAAGTAAAGATGAGATAGGTCAGCTAACAGAGAATTTCAATAAGATGACAAGAGAATTAAAAAATATAGAATATCTTAGAAAAGATTTTATAAGCAATGTATCTCATGAATTTAAGACACCAATTGCATCGATTCAAGGATTTGCTAAACTTTTACAAAATGAAGGCTTATCGGTAAAAGAAAGACAAGAATATACTGATATTATAGCAGAAGAGACTGATAGACTATCTAATCTTTCAGCTAATATGCTTAAATTGTCAAAGTTAGAAAATCAAGAAATATTGGAAGAGGGAAGTATATTTAAATTAGACGAACAAATAAGGAAAAGTATATTGTTGTTAGTTTATGAATGGAATGAAAAAAATATTGAATTTGATTTGGAATTAGAGAAAGTTGATTATTATGGAAATGAAGACTTACTACAACAAGTTTGGATAAACTTAATAAGTAATGCTATAAAATATTCAAAAGCAAATAGTAAAATAAAGATAATATTAGAAAAGATAGATATGAATTTAAGAATAAAAATAATAGATGGAGGTATTGGAATTAGTCAAGAAGGTATTAAACGAATATTTGAAAAGTTTTATCAAGAAGATAAATCTCATAATAAAGGAGGCAATGGTCTAGGCTTGCCACTTGTAAAAACAATATTAGATTTATATGATGCTAATATTAGTGTAGAAAGTAATGTAAATGAAGGTTCTACTTTTATAATAGAGTTACCTTTATAAAAGTAAAAAAATATAAGGAGTGATAAATATGTATCCATTTAGGTTTGGTTATTTTGATCCAACAATGATTATATTGATTCCCACAATAATATTGACACTTTATGCTCAAAATAAAGTAAATTCTAATTTTAATAAATACTTGAGGATACCAACAAAGAAAGGTTATACAGGGCTTCAGGTAGCAAGGCTTTTATTAGATCAAAATGGATTAAAAGATATACCAATAGAATTAACTAGAGGTAAATTAAGTGATCACTATGATCCAGGAAAAAAGGTTCTGAGATTGTCAGGAGAAGTATATAGAGGAAATTCTATTGCATCTGTAAGTGTAGCTGCCCATGAGGTAGGTCATGCTATACAACACGCAAATGATTATGCACCGCTTATTCTTAGAAACAAGGTATTTCCAATAGCTAAGTTTGGATCATCTGCAGCTTGGATATTTATTTTTGTAGGTCTGTTGATTCCTAGTATGGGAAGTCTAATGGATGTAGGAATAATCTTATTTGCTACTGCAGTATTGTTTCAAATAATTACTTTACCAGTAGAATTTAATGCTAGTAGCAGGGCTTTAGATTTATTAGATGGAAATGGAGTTCTTTTAAGCAATGAAGAACAAGGTGCTAAGAAGGTATTAAGTGCTGCAGCTTTAACATATGTAGCAGCTATGGCTAGTGGAATAGCACAGTTATTAAGATTATTATTAATTAGAGGTAGAAGAGATTAAATTAAAGTATTAAATAAACTAGTAAAAAAGGAATTCTTAAAAAAGAATTCCTTTTTTTATAATAAAATATTTATAATTGCATTAAATATTATATAGTGTTATTATATAGTGTTATTATAATATAATTTTAAACAATTTTATGATGAAAGAGGGATATTTATTGGATAGTACTAATAATGAGATAGTAGAAATTGAACATAAAACAAAAGATTCAATTGGAATTAATATTATAGGTTTTATTCTTATATCTATGGCAGGCTTAATAGATACAGTTGGAGTGGGATTATTTTTAAATGAAAGTTCAGCATTCATGACAGGAAGGGGATCTATATTAGGATATTGGGCTTATAAGCTAGAATTTAAAATATTTATTAGTATAGTATTAGTAGTTATATCTTTTATAGCAGGTGCTTGGATTTCTACCATAATAATTAAAAAGGCAGGATTAATGGGAAGTTTATTTTTCACAGGTCTACTTATTATATTAGTGTCTTTACCTATTACTTTAAGATACCCAACTTTGTGTACAATTTTTGTACCTATGGCTATGGGGTGTCAAAATGCGGCAACTAGTTTAACCAAGATTAATCGCACAACACATTTAACAGGTCCAGCTACTGATATAGGAATAAATATTGCTAAAGGTAATTGGAAAGTTGTTAAGTTTTGGATGTTTAGATGGATAGGATTTCCATTAGGTTCTGTTGTCGGATCTAAGTTAGTAAGTTTAGTTAATGCTAATGTAATTACTGTATCGATAGCATTGATAATACCAGCTACAGTAATTATGCTAACTGGCATTATACAAAAGATAGTTTTAGATATTCCTTTATTAGATTAAATAATACAAAAAAATAGAAAAAGGAGAATATAGATATGGAAGGAAATAACAGAGAAAATATAAAATTAGGTATAAAGGTTAATGTTGTGCAAAAGCAAGATCAAAAATCTGGAAAATTAACAGGAGGAATAGTTAAGAAAATATTAACTAATTCAAAGGTTCATCCTCATGGAATAAAGGTCATGCTTGAAAGCGGTCAAGTAGGGAGAGTTAAGGAAATAATAAGGTAAATACAAAATTTTTGATTACTTATTATATAAATATATTACAAATAATCCCTTTAACTTATATAAGTTAAAGGGATTATTTTATATAATTCCAAGTAAATTAGCACCTTGGGCAACTATAAAACAAATTATAATTCCTGTAATAGTAGGTATTATAAAACTAAGAAATGTCCATTTTAAACTCCCGGTTTCTTTTTTTATAGTTAGAAGTGTTGTAGCACAGGGCCAGTGATTTAAAGTAAATAACATGGTGCATATTGCAGTTACAGGTGTCCAACCATGATTGATAAATAATTGACCCATTTCATTTAAACTATCTAATTCTAGCATAGAGCCTGTAGACATATAACTCATTATGAGTATGGGAATTACTATTTCATTTGCAGGAAGTCCTAGTATGAATGCCATGAGTATATATCCGTCAAGGCCAATGAGTTTACTAAAAGGATCCAAAAATGATGCTGAATGTGATAATAAACTTAAATCTCCAATTGTAATATTTGCCATAATCCATATTATAAATCCAGCAGGTGCGGCTACAATTATTGCTCTAGCTAAGACAAATAAAGTTCTATCGAATATAGAGTGCACTATTACTTTGCCTACTTGAGGTTTCCGATAAGGGGGAAGCTCAAGTATGAAGGCAGAAGAAAGTCCCTTTAAGATTGTTTTAGATAATAATTTTGAGATAAACAGTGTAATAACTACTCCTAAGATAATAGAGACTAATATAGAAAATGTAGCTAAAATAGAACTAAATCTAAGATTAGAGCTCCCTATAAATATAGCAGCTATAGCTATTAAAATAGGAAATCGTCCATTGCAGGGAACAAAGTTATTAGTAATAATTGCAATAAGCCTTTCTCTAGGTGAATCAATTATTCGACATGCAATTACTCCTGCAGCGTTACATCCAAAACCCATGCACATTGTAAGTGCTTGTTTTCCATGGGCACATGCCTTTTTAAAATAATAATCTAAATTAAAAGCAACCCTAGGTAAATACCCTAAGTCCTCTAATAGTGTAAACAACGGAAAAAAGATTGCCATAGGCGGAAGCATTACAGATATAACCCAAGCTAAAGTCCTATAAATTCCTAATACAAGAATTCCATGAAGCCATTCTGGAGTTCCAATAAAACGAAAGAATGAGCTTAGTTTGTTTTCAATAAAAAAGAGACCTTTTGCTAGCAAATCAGAGGGGATATTTGCTCCTTCAATTGTAATCCAAAATATAATTCCAAGTAATATTATCATAATAGGAATTCCATATTTTCTAGAAGTTAATATATTGTCAATTTTATCATCCTTACTGTATTTAAAATCATCTTTAATGTGGACAACCTTATTGCTAATATCTTCTGCAGTTTTAAATATACTTGAAACTATACTGTCTTTTATAGAGTCTTCAGAAGTATTAGTTGGATTTTCATACTCTACCTGTATAGGAAAGAGCTCTATCTTATTTAATGCTACTTCTTCTATTTTTTCTTTTAACTTTTCTAGACCTTTTCCACTTCTTGCACAAGTTCCTATAACAGGCACACCAAGAAGATTTTCTAATTTTTCTAGATTGATCTCTATTTTCTTTCTTTTTGCCTCATCAATTAAATTTACACATACAACTGCTTTATCTGTTATTTCAAGTATTTGAAGAACAAGGTTAAGATTTCTTTCAAGAGATGTAGCATCAGTAATTACAACTGTTATATCAGGATTAGCATTTACAATAAAGTCCCTTGCAATTTCTTCTTCTACAGAAGTAGCTAGAAGAGAATAACTACCTGGCAAATCAACTAATATATAATTTTTATTTTTATAAGTATACTTTCCTTGAGCATTAGATACAGTTTTTCCTGGCCAGTTTCCTGTATGCTGATTAAGGCCTGTAAGACTATTAAAAACAGTGCTTTTACCTGTATTAGGATTCCCTGCTAAGGCAACTACTATATCATTTTCTAAATCTGAGTCTATTCTAAGAACTTCTTCTAAGAATTTATCATTTGAGTTATTATATTTAGTCATTAGAACACTTCCTTTTGTAAAGGTTTAACTAAAATATTAGCAGATTCTTCTTTTCTAAGAGCAATAACAGTATCTCTGACTTTATAAGCTATAGGATCTCCAGCTGGGCTTTTTCTTAAAAGTTTTACGTGAGTGTTTGGTATAATTCCTAGATCAAGCATCCTTCTTCTTATCATTCCTTTTGAATTAAGTTTTTTTACTATTCCACTACTATTTATGGAAAGTTTATGAAGAGGGATTAAATTTGTATTCATTAAAAAACTCCTTTCATATATATATTAATTTCATAAGCTTTGTAATTAATATATGTATAAGAGAATATGACTGCTACTAATATAAAAAGTCTATCTCTTGACAATTCTCTTTAGAATATATATAATTCAAATAATAGAGGGAGTAACTTCCGACTTTTGGATCAAAGCCGTCAATACGGATAAATATCCCGGCTTTGATGACTATTAATTTAGTTTAGTGAGACTCTACAGTTTATTTTTGTACATAATAAACTGTAGAGTCTTTTTTATATGAAAAATACAAATAGAGGAGAATGAAAAATGGAAGAATTTATAATATCTAGCCTTGGCGAATTTTCAACATTTATTTTATTTATTGTTATCGCAGTTAGTTTGATTTTTTTAAGTAAAGGTGCTGATGTATTGGTAAGTGAGGCAGTGGGACTGTCTCTTCGTTGGGGGATTCCAAAAATGATTGTAGGAGCAACTATCGTAAGCCTTGGGACTACACTGCCTGAAGCCACAGTATCAGTAATGGCGGCTATTAATGGAAATCCAGACTTAGCTTTGGGAAATGCTATAGGATCTATTATAGCTGACACTGGCCTCATCATAGGTATAGCAGCATTAGTAGGAAATTTAGTAATAGATAAAAAGACTATTCATACCCAGGGGCCAATACAATTATGGGCTGGTATATTATTAGCTCTTGTTAGCTTACCATTTTTCTCAAGAGGATCTGAGGGAAGAATAACACAATGGATGGGATTTGTTTTCATTGGATTATTAATTATTTATCTTGTAGTAACTATTCTTTCTACCAAAAAATCTAATAATAAAAGTTCTACTGATATAGAAGATAATAGTAATGTATTTATTCAATTAATCAAGCTTATACTTGGTATAGCCTTAGTAATTTTATCATCTAAAGTTCTTATTCCCAGTGTAGAGATTGTAGCCTTACGTATAGGAATTCCTCAAAGTATTATAGCTTCTACCCTAGTAGCATTTGGTACGAGTTTGCCTGAGTTGATAACAGCAATTACTGCAGTGAGGAGAGGGCATGGTGAATTAGCTGTTGGAAATATTATAGGTGCAGATATATTAAATGTATTATTTGTAGTAGGTAGTGCTGCGGCAGTTACAAAAGGTGGATTACTTGTACCAGTAAATTTTTATAAATTACAAATACCAACAATGTTAATTGTATTAGTAGCTTTTCGTTTATTTTCTAAAAGTAAAAATAACAAGATATCCAAATTACAAGGTAGTATACTAATGGGAATCTATATAATATTTTTAGTATTAAATTATATATAGATTTAGCTTAATAGATTAAAAAGATAAATACTGTATGTTAAGAAAGAGTATAGGGAGTTATTCACATTAATAGTAGGGTATATATATAACAATGATATAAGGGAGGAATAGAAATGAGAAAAGTTGCTTTTTTCGCATTTAAGGGAGAAAAAATGTGCTTTACACATATTTTATTAAATGCATTAGATTTACATGAAAAGGGTGTAGATACTAAGATAATTATGGAGGGTGAAGCAGTAAAATTAATTAAGGTATTAGAAGAGGAAGAAAACAAACTTTACAAAAAGGTTAAAGATTTAGCTTTGTTTGACAGTATATGCAAAGCATGTTCAGCAAAGATGGGTGTATTAGAATACAATGAAAATTGTGGTATAGCTTTAAAAGGTAATCTTCAAGGACATCCAGCTATGTATGATTATATAAAAGAGGGATATGAAATTATTACATTATAAGATAAGCAAAAGTAGCATCTATAGATGCTACTTTTGGTTATCTTAGGGGTCTTAATAATCAGATTTTTCATCTATCGTAAGTATCTTTTAATAATAAAAAGTGATATACTAAATTAGTGTTATACATTTACCAAGGAGCTGATATATTTGAATAAACATAGAAAGACCTTTTACATACCTTACTATGATACTTATAAGGATGGCAGTGTAACTCCATATAATATACTTAAATATTTTGGAGAGACATCAGCCTCCCATACAGATCAATCTTCATCTAAGAAAAAGGAAACTAGTAAATCAAATTATGGTTGGATGTTGTATAGATGGAAGGTTAAAATAGATAAATATCCTAAGGCTAAGGAAAAAATACATATTGATACTTGGGCTTCAAAGGTCGATAGGTTTTATGCATATAGAGAATTTACAATATTAAATGAAGATGAAGAGATATTAGGTATAGCATCTACAGTTTGGATATTTGTAGATATGGAAAAGAAAAGGCCCATTAGGATTCCTGATAAATTTATAGAAAATATAGATATAATAAGTGAAAGTAATTTCAATGAATTTGAAGATTTTAAAGGAAAGATAGAAACTGATAGTTATATAGAATTTATGGTTAGAAGAAGTGATATAGATTATAATAATCATGTGAATAATGCTAAATATTTATCATGGATATTGGAAAGTATACCAGATGATATCTTTGAAAATTATATGTTATATGAATTTGAAATTTTATATAAAAGAGAAATAAAATATGGAGATATTATTTTATCTAAAAATAAAGAATATGAAGTGAAAAATAAGGAAGTATCATTTATTCATAAGATATCAGTTGGGAAAAGTCAAAAAGATCATGCTTATGGATTAACTAAATGGAAAAAAATGAGTTAGCTACATGCTTACAATTATTTAAAAGAAAATTTTAAATAATACTTGCATTATTCAAAATTCTGTGTTAATATTGCATTGTAGCTTTAATTCGGAAGTAAATAAATCAATACACAATAATTTCTGGAAATACAGTGCATTCTCGCATATAGTAAAGAAATTTTATTGCTTGTATTTATTCAAAGAATTTTTACAGAGAATTAAAGAAATAAAATTTCGGAGGTATATGCAATGAAAGGTA
>CAZMMV010000038.1:0-14825 GCA_964567475.1 uncultured Tissierellaceae bacterium
ATTATATGGAATTATAATGATTGCATAAATATAATATATATAGTACTATATATATTATATTAGGGCGAGTAACTCAGCGGGAGAGTGTTTGCTCGACAAGCAAGAAGTCGTAGGTTCAAGTCCTATCTCGCCCACCAAAGAATTATCTTATAGGGGGTTAAAGTATGAGTCCTAAATTAAAAAAAACAGTAGTATTTTTAATAGTTTTATCTTTTTTAATGTCTGTAATGCTTCCAATAGTAAATTTAATAAAGGCATAAAAATACCAGAGATGATTTTCTGGTATTTTTTATGATATAATATTCAAGATAGGAGGTAGTATTTAAATGAAAAAAAATCAATTAATTTTAATATTTATATTATTATTTAGTTTATGGACTTCAACAGTATTTGCAGAAGACTTTCCAGAACCCTTATCAGAAAAGGCTAAGGTATTACAAGCAGGACAAGCTCAAAATGATGATGGAAACTTGTATGGTGAGTTTCAAATGCAGAAAGTTAAAATAGAAATACTTAGTGGAGAACATAAGGGTGATATATTAGATGTAGAGAACAACTTGTCAGATAATGAAGCATATAATATATTTGTTAAAAAGGGCGACAATGTTGTAGTTATGATTGAAGAACATGAAGATGGATATGATGCATATATAGCGGATTATTATAGATCAGACTATACATTATTTTTGATGATACTAGCTGTAGTCTTAGTTCTTATAATAGGAAAATCTAAAGGATTAAAAGCAGTTATATCACTAGGATTAACTATAGTTGCAATAATATATATATTGTTACCTCAGATATTAAAGGGAAGAGATCCTGTATATATATCTATATTAATATCCATTGCTATAACAGTTATAACTATATTTTTAGTAGGTGGAGTAAATAATAAAAGTATATCAGCCATATTAGGTACGATTATAGGTGTTGTAATAGCAGGAGTTATATCTTACATAGTAGGAACTAAGGCACATTTAACAGGACTTAGTGCAGAAGAAGCCACCATGCTACTTTATATTCCTCAAAAGGTAACTTTTGATTTTAGAAATCTATTATTTGCAGGAATTATATTAGGATCCCTGGGAGCTGTAATGGATGTTGGTATGTCTATTTCATCTTCCATAGAAGAAATTTATAATGCAAACCCTGAATTAGGGGTAAAGGAATTATTTAAATCAGGAATGAATGTAGGAAAGGATATAATGGGTACAATGATTAATACCTTGATTCTAGCCTATGCAGGAACATCAATTCCTATCTTATTAGTATTTATGGCCTATGAAACATCTTTTACAAAGATTTTTAATCTAGATATAATAGCAACAGAAATAGTAAGGTCTTTGTCAGGAAGTATAGGTTTAATACTTACAATACCTGTTACAGCTATAATAGCTAGTGCTTTATTAAAAAAACCAACAGATACAAGAAATGAAGGAGAGCGAGAAAATGAGTAAAGAAGTTATATTATCTCTTGGACTTACTACTATAGTAGGTCTTACAATGGGATTGGGAAGTTTAATATCTTTTTTTAAAGATGAATCTAATAAAAAGTTTTTTTCAATATCGTTAAGTTTTGCAGCAGGAATAATGATATATGCATCTTTTATGGCTATATTACCAGATGGTGCACATATTCTAGAAGAAAAATTAGGCAATCCAGGAAAATTTGTTGCTTTGGCAGGTTTTTTTGGTGGAATGATAATTATAGCTTTTATTGAAAAATGGGTTCATAAGAATGGTGGAGGACATCATCATGGACATTCTCATGATGATCATAGTCATGGTGAAAATGAATCACATTTATCAAAATTAGGTTTAATATCTGGAATAGCTATAGCTATACATAACTTACCAGAAGGCTTAGCTATATTTACAGCAGGAATAAAAGATATAACAATGGCTATACCAATAGCTTTAGCAGTTATATTGCACAATATACCACTAGGAATAGCAATATCTGTACCAATTTATCATTCCACAGGCAGTAAAAAGAAGGCATTTATATACACAACTATTGTAGGGCTTTTTCAGCCACTAGGTGGAATAATAGGCTACTTGCTTTTTTCAAATTTACCTACAGAACTATTTTTTGGAGTATTATTTACAATAGTTGCAGGAATCATGATATTTGTATCATTAGATGAGCTTTTACCTTCATCACAAAGAGATATGGACCACCATATTTCTGTATATGGTGCAATTGCAGGAATGCTAGTTATGGCATTATCCTTAAGTATATTTCATCATAGCCATTAAAAAAATATTAAGTTAATATAAAAAGCTCTAGGTATACACCCCTTGATTTGTGTCAATAATATTATTAATAGCTTAGGGGGTGTTTTCATGTTAAGTTTTAAAAATGTAAAGGATTTAAGTTTTAAAAATACAAAGGATGAAAGAGCACAACTGATAGAAGATATACAAAGAGCAAAGCAAAAGTGGATGGATAATCAAAAGATTTTTGGGGAAATTACAGAAGCAGAATTAATAGATTTTGCAATATATGAATTGAAGGCTTCAAAAATTAGATATATGTATTTACTCAAAAAACTAAAAAATGATAGTTATTGACTAAAATGTTGTAATATAATTTAGCTTTCCTTTATATTTATAGTATAATAGGGTAAGTACAATAAATATAGGAGGAGTTATTATGGAGGTAGGCACTATATTTTATTATGCAATAGGATTATTTCTGTTATATATTATAGGAATAATAATGGTGTGGCCATTAAAAAAGATATTCAAACTAATAATTAATGGGGTTCTGGGAGGAATAACATTATTAATTTTTAATTTTATAGGTGGATATTTTGGATTGAATATAATTATTAATCCATTAAATGCAATTATTGTAGGTTTATTAGGAGTACCAGGCGTAATTTTACTTTTAATTTTACAGCTTATACTATAAAAGAATATGAAATTCCATTGTTTGCATAAAAAAAACAAGTATGATATAATAATTGGGTATATTAAATAAGAGTAGGAGGTAAGAAGACTATGGCGCAAATTAAAATGCAAATAGAAAAAAGAACGGATAAGGGAACAAATGCAGTATCTAAAATGAGAGCTAAGGATAGTATTCCTGGAGTACTATATAGTAGAGGAAAAGAAACTGTCCTTGTATCAATTGACAAAACTGAATTTGTAAGAGTATATAAGAAAGCAGGAAGTACTTCTTTATTAGATTTAAAATTAGGAGATCAAGCAATTCCTGCAATTATAAAAGAAATCCAAAGACATCCATATAAAAATGAAATATTACATGTGGATCTTCAAGAATTGAACATGACAGAGAAGATAAAAATTATTATACCTATTGTATTACTTAATAGAGATAATATCCAAGTTCAACCATCTGTTTTAATGCAACAGATTGATGAGATTGAAGTAGAATGTTTACCAGGAAACATTCCAAATACTGCAGAAGCAGATGTAGCAAATCTTAAACTTAATGACAATATTACAATAGCAGATTTAGATATTGCAAAAGATGAAGATATAACAATCTTAGAAGAACTAGATACTGTTGTTTGTACATTAACAGAACCATCTTATGATGAAGAAGATGAAGAAGACGAAGTAGACGACGAAGTCGTAGAGCCAGAATTAATAGGCGAAGATGATGACGAAGGTCAAGAGGAAGAATAATTAAAATAGAAAAACAATCATAAAGACTCCAATGGATTTTCCAGAGGGGTTTTTTTATTTTCCCTTTGCCAAGCACATAAAATGAAAATAAGAATAAAATATACTAATACGGCAATAATTGCTAGTAAGGAGCTGATATTATGTATTGTAAAATATGTGGAAATTCTAAAGAGGGAAGTAAACTTTTTGGTCAGAAGATATGTAAAAGTTGTATAAATGAAATTACAACTATATCTGTGTTTGATGAATGCTATGATTATTATAAAAACATTATTAGAATCCTATTGGGATGTTACATAACTGAAAACTATAATCTAAAACCTGTAAATTAATTTACAGGTTTTAGATTATTATTTTGTATAGCTAGATTTATCATATATAATAAATCTAGCTAGAAATATTGAAAATGGAGGTAGTTGAAATGAGAACCCCTGTATTTGAAGCATTGAAAAAATTGATAGAAGAAGAAAAATCCTCTTTACATACACCTGGCCACAAGGGAAAAGATACATTAGTTAAATGGGGAGACTATATACCTATGATAGACACAACGGAAATCCAAGGGATGGACAACTTACTAGAGGCAAATGGTATCATTAAAGAAAGTCAAGACTTAGCATCTAAAGTATTTGGATCTATAGCCACCTATTACTCAGTAAATGGTTCTACAGGTAGTATTTATATAGCCTTATCAACTATAACTAATCCAGGAGATAAAGTGCTTATACAAAGAGATAGTCACAAGGCAGTATATAATAGTATAATTTTAAATAGATTAAAACCAGTATATATATATGCTAATTATAATGAAAAATATAATATATTAACAGGTCTAGATCCTAAAAATCTAGATAAAATATTAAAAGAAGATAAGGAAATAAAAGTTGTAGTTATTACATATCCAAATTACTATGGTGTTTGTTCAGATTTAGAAGAAATAGCAAAAATAGTTCATAAACATAATAGAATACTAATGGTAGATGAAGCTCATGGATCTCATATGAGTTTTTCAAATAGATTACCTAAATCAGCCCTAGAATGTGGAGGGGACATAGTTATACAAAGCACACATAAAACATTACCCAGTTTTACACAGACCTCAATGATACATGTAGGAAGTCATAGAATAAATTTGGACAAGCTAAGGGATAGATATCAATTATATACAACAACATCTCCATCATATTTGTTTATTGCATCTTGTGAAATAGCATCAGCTTATATGGATACAGAAGAAGGAAAGACAAGGTTAGAATACAATATAGATAAATCTAGAGAAACTATTGATAGATTAAATAAAATAGAAGGAGTTTTTGTATTTACAGAGGATAAAAAAGATAATACAATATATGCTAAAGATAATACAAGAATACTTTTTAAAATAAAAGGCATGACAGGAAGCAGCATAGGAGAAAAACTATATAGTAAATATAATATAAATCTTGAAATGACAGATTATTATTATGGACTAGCATTGACAAGCCTTATGAATGAAGAAGAGGATTATGAAATATTGATAGATGCTATAAAAGAAATAGCAAAATCTTCAACAGAAAAAGATATAGATCCTATAAATATAAAAATACCAAGGGCTAAAATAGCTATGCCAATATATGAAGCCTATTATAGAGAGAAAAAACAAATAGACTTAAAGGATAGTATAGGAAAAATATCAGGAACTTCTATAATTCCTTATCCACCAGGGGTTCCTTTAATAGTAGCTGGAGAAATAATAACAAGGCAATTATATGATTACATTGTACTTTTAATGGAAAACAATATAGAAATAGTTGGTCTAATGGGGTATAATAAAGATAAACTAGTAGTAGTAAAGTAGAAGGGAGCATTTATTTGAAAGGACTTTTTATTGCATTAGAAGGACCAGATGGATCTGGAAAATCCACTATAACAAAATTATTAAGTGATTATTTAAGAAAAAAAGGTATAGATTTTATAATGACAAGAGAACCAGGCGGAACATCAATAAGTGAGGAAATAAGAGATATCATATTAGATAAAGAAAATACTAATATGAGTGGAGAAACAGAGGCCCTCTTATATGCTGCCTCAAGGGGACAGCATGTACATGAAAAGATAGTTCCTTCTTTAAAACAAGGAAAACTTGTATTATGTGATAGATTTGTGCTATCAAGTTTAGCTTACCAAGGAAAGGGAAGAGACTTGGGAATAGAACAAGTAAAGACTATTAATGATTTTGCCATAAAAGGCATATATCCTGATTTAATACTTTTCTTCCACGTTGATCCAGCACTTACACTCAAGAGAAAGACTAAAAGGCAAGGCGGAGATAGATTAGAACAAGAAGGTAGAGATTTTCACCAAAAAGTATACGAAGGATATATGGAAGTTTTAGAAATGTATCCTAAAAACATAAAGATAATAGACGCTACAAAATCTATAAAAAACGTATTAAATCAAAGCATAAAAGAGATTGAGGACTTGTTGAAAAAGAAAGGAGACTAAGAATATGAAATTAATCATTTCTATTGTTCAAGATCAAGATTCATCTGCTTTAATCGATGACTTGACAGAAAAAAAATACCGAGTAACAAAGCTTTCATCAACAGGAGGATTTCTAAAGGCCGGCAATACTACATTATTAATGGGTGTAGAAGATGAAGAAGTAGACCAAGTCCTAAAGATTATAGAAGAAAATTGTAAAACCAGAGAATTAACCACTTCACTTCTTACGGTAACAATGCCAGGAGATACTTATATACCTTATCCTTTAGAAGTGAAAATAGGAGGAGCTACTATATTTATGCTTGATGTGGAAGAGCACATCAAAATATAAGGGGTGATAAAATGAAACTTATTATTGCTATAATCCAAGATGACTTAATATCAAAAGTATCAAAAGTACTAATGGATAATAAAATAAGAACTACAAAATTAGCATCAACAGGAGGTTTCCTTAAAGCAGGAAATACTACCTTGGTAATAGGAGTAGAAAATGATGAAATAGAAAAAGTAGTTAGTTTAATAGAAGGTATAAGTTCTAAGAAAAATGTAAACAAGGATAAAGATGAAGTAAATGTAAGAGGAGCTAACTTATTTGTAATAGATGTAGATCAATATATAAGGTTATAGACTTGAGGGATAAAAATGGATTTCAATAAAATAATAGGTCACGAAAGACAAATAGAAATTTTCAAAAAATCTATAGAGGAAAATACAGTCAGTCATAGCTATTTATTTGAAGGAGAAGAAGGCCTAGGTAAAAGAAAAGTTGCCCAGGCCTTTTCTAAAGCCTTGCTATGTAAAGGACATGGAGAAAAGCCATGTAATGTATGTAGTTCCTGTATTAAATTTGATACAGAAAACCATCCAGACTTTAAAATGTTGTCAGCTACTAACGGGAAAATAGCAAAAAAGGAAATAAATACTCTAATAAGCAGTATTCCAATACTCCCTTTTGAAAGTGAAAGAAAGGTTTATGTAATAGATGGAGGAGATAGTATTAGGCTGGATAGTCAAAACACCCTACTAAAAACATTGGAAGAACCTCCTGAATATATTGTTATAATAATGATTACATCAAATGTAAATAAGATAATACCTACAATAATTTCAAGATGTCAAAATATAAAATTTCATTTAATTCATAGTGAAAAGATAAGGGGTCTATTAAATCAAAAGTATGATTTAGGAGAAGAAAAGTCTAAAGTAATAGTAAGTTTTGCTAATGGATCTATAAAAAAGGCATTGGAATTGGCTGAGTCAGATGAGTTTTTTCAAATAAGAGAACAAATTATAGACATTATAAATCAAATAATAAATGGAAATAAAGTCAAAATATTTACAGCTTCTGAATTATTAAATAAAAATAAAGACAATATAGAAGAACTTTTAGATATATTTATGTATTGGTTTAGGGATCTTTTGATTTATAAAGAATTGGGAGATAGTTCATTAATTGTAAATAAGGATAAAATAGGCATACTATCAGAACAATCCTTTCTAGACATGGAAAAAATCAATGATATAATATATACGATAGAGATGACAAAGATTAATATCAAAAGAAATATTAATTTTAATTTATCCATAGAAACTATGCTTCTCAACATATAGGGGGGATTTGATGATAAAAGTAGTAGGAGTGAGATTTAAAAAAGCAGGAAAAATATATTATTTTGATCCTGATAATATAGATATAAAGTCTGGTGACTGTGTAATAGTAGAAACAGTTAGAGGTATAGAATTTGGTCATGTCGTTCTAGGACCTAAAGAAATACCAGAAGATGAAATAGTAGCACCTTTAAAATCTGTAATTAGATTAGCTACAGAGGAAGATCATAGTACACATAAAGATAATAAGGAAAAGGCAAAACTAGCCATGGAAATATGTGAAAAAAAGGTAGTTGCCCATGGATTAGTTATGAAAATAGTAGATGTAGAATATACATTTGATAATAATAAAGTTATTTTTTATTTTACAGCAGATGGAAGAGTTGACTTTAGGGAATTAGTAAAGGATCTAGCTTCAATATTTAAGACCAGAATAGAATTAAGGCAAATAGGAGTGAGAGACGAGGCTAAGATGATAGGCGGTATAGGTCCTTGTGGTAGAATAACTTGCTGTAAACAATTTTTAGGCGATTTTGAGCCTGTTTCTATAAAGATGGCTAAAGAACAAAGTTTATCTTTAAATCCAGCAAAGATTTCTGGGTTATGTGGTAGGCTGATGTGTTGTTTAAAATATGAGCATGAAAACTATGAAGAATTGATACAGCATATGCCTGAGGTCGGCACTTTGGTAAAGACTAAAGATGGAGAAGGAATTGTAGTAAGCACATATACTTTATTAGAGAGAGTAAAGGTAAGAGTAAAACTAGAAGATGATACAGAAGATCTTTTGTATTATCAAATTCAAGATATAGAGAAAATAGAAAAAAAACATTCTAAAACTAAAACTGATGATATCAATAAAGACTAAGATTTAAAAAATAAAATATTTTTAAATAGTAAAAAACACTTTTATTATTCTTCAAAGTCTGTTAGAATAATAACGTAATCATTGTTAAATAATTAGGGGGGGTGAAACATTTGGCATATAAAATTCAAGATGCATGTATTGCGTGTGGAGCTTGTGAAGCAGAGTGTCCAGTAGGAGCTATATCTGCAGGCGACATTTATGTAATAGACCCTGATGCTTGTATAGACTGCGGCGCTTGCGCTAACGTATGTCCGGTAGATGCACCACAACCAGAATAGATACTTAAAAAAAGACCCTTTTGGGTCTTTTTTAATAAATAAAACAATATTTTAAATATTTCAAAATAAATTGTAAATATAAGGAGTAAATATAATGTTAAAAGAAAATGAAAGAATAGATATAGTTCCAGGGACTGAATACAAGATAATACAAAACAAAGAAAAGTTTTCCTACGGTGTAGATGCTATACTTTTATCAGATTTTATAAAAGCCAAAGGAATAGTAGTAGATTTAGGCACAGGTACAGGAATTATTCCACTTAGCTTATGTGATAATCCTAAAACGGATATAATATATGGTATAGAGATTCAAGAAGAAATAGCAGATATGGCAAAAAGAAGCATAGAGCTAAACAAATTAGATAAAAAGATTAAAATATTACATATGGATTTAAAAGATGTAAAGGACTCATTTAAAAAAGATACAGTAGATATTGTAACGACTAATCCACCTTATATGAAATCTGGAGGAGCCTTAGTAAATCAAGATAAAAACTTTGCTCTGTCTCGCCATGAAATCGCTTGTAACTTAGAAGACATAGTTAAGTCGGCCCAATACATGCTAAAGCCATTGGGAAGGCTCTATATGGTTCATAGGCCCAATAGACTAGTAGATATAATGTATTTATTAAGAAAATATGAATTAGAAGCAAAATATATAAGGTTTGTACAGTCTAAAACAGATAAAAAACCAAACTTGATATTAATAGAAGCAGTAAAACATGGAAAGCCAGATTTGAAATTTTATGATCCCTTGATAATATATAATGATGATAATACTTATAAAGATGAAATATATAAAATTTACTATGGAAACAAAGATAAACAGTAAAAAAGGAGATAGTTATGGAAAAAGGAAAACTATATATATGTCCAACACCTATTGGTAATCTAAAAGATATAACCCTTAGGACATTGGAAGTATTAGAAAAGGTAGATTTAATAGCAGCTGAGGATACAAGGCATACAATAAGACTATTGAACCACTACAATATAAAAAATCCCCTTACTTCTTATCATGAACACAACATAAGGGAAAAGGGAACAGAGTTAATAGACAAATTAAATCAGGGTATAAATATAGGGCTAGTATCAGATGCAGGTATGCCAGGAATATCAGATCCAGGAGAATTATTAATCAAGCAAGCAATAGAAGCGGATATAGAAGTAATCCCCTTACCGGGAGCATCTGCATCTCTAACAGCTCTTATAGTATCAGGATTATCTACTAAAAAGTTTATATTTGAAGGATTTTTATCCTCTAAAAAAGGACAAAGAAGAAAAGAATTAGAAAGCATAAAAGAAAATAAAAAAACAACAATTATATATGAATCTCCTCATAGATTATTAGGACTTTTACAAGATATAATAGATATATTAGGAGATAGAAAAATATCTATCTCAAGAGAATTAACAAAAAAATACGAAGAAACCTTTAGAGGTACAGGAAAACAAGCATTGGAGAAATTTCAAGCTTCAAGAGTAAGGGGAGAATTTGTCCTAATAATCCAAGGAAATCATGAAGAAGAAATAAAAGAAGAAATAGATATAAAAGAATTGTTAAATGAATATATAGAAGAGGGCTATAGCAATAAAGAGGCAGTGAAGAAAGTTGCAAAGGAATATGGACTGGCTAAAAATTTGGTTTATAGTGAGTCCTTAAAGGAATAAATGGGGGTGACAACATCTACAAGATACATAATGATTTAAAGGAAAAGATAAGTGATTTAAATAAATCAATAAAGTCTGGTTATGGAGAGGTTTTGTCTATTGATAGGCCAGGGTTGAGGGCTTTTATTGAAAAAAACATAGGGCCTATAGTTACTATGAAAAAATTGAACAAGAGTCAACTTGCTTTATATGAATCTAAGGGAGGTATTGTAGGGGTAGATGGGTCTACAAATAAGATAGGTGGTGCTTATCCTCATTTTGTGCAAGTCTTTCAGGGACTGGCTAAGTCAACCTTAATAAATGATAAGCCTGTTTTTAAAGCAGATATATATACTCCTCTATTAGAAGATAATGAAGAAAACATATTAGAAGAAGATGAAAAAGCTCATATGAAGAAAAAAGATAGATTGTTGGCTAATATAGAAGTAGAGGTTGCACTTGAAAGTATAAAAAATTTCAAACCCTATGCAATTCTAATGGATGGATCTTTAATAAGATATTCTATAGACGCCTATGATACTTGGATACAGTTAAGGGAAGAATGTGAAAAAAGGGATATATTGTTAGTAGGAGTAATAGAAGATATTAAAACTTCCATTATAGGAGACAGGCTAGTGGAAAATGCTCCTAAACTAGAAGTAAAACCCTATGATAGGGAAATGTTGTTTGGTCAACTGGATTATGGAGAAGCCATCATAATCAATGATGATGTAAACAATAAAAAAGACTATGGATATTCATCTTTATTTATGCGGTCATCATTGTCACCTACAGTGATAGGAATGGATATAATAGATAGTCAAAAACAATATATAGAAGAAATGGGAAGCTTAGTACTTACCTTAACTCCAGAAAATAGTAGGGGAGTGCCATTGTGGTTAGATTTGGTAGATGAAGAAGTAAAGATATCAGATGCCATGATAAAGGGATTGATGGAAAGATATATAGATAGGGATATATATGAAAGGTTTTTTATAGCAGAAAGAACTAAAAGGAATTAAAGGAGGATAATATATGAAGGTTGTTGGTATAACTACCCAGCAGGAAGTCTTTATTGGGTCTAAGACTCGTAATTTTAGAATAAATGAATTTTTAATCATAGAAGATCCTTATCAAGGTGACCTTATAGGTGAAGTAGTGGAAGCTAAGACTTTTAATAGATATATTCCTTTGAATATTGCAGGGGATTTTGTAGATAATTCTGTATTAGAATCCTTAAAGACCTTGGGATATAATATAGATGAAGAAACAATATATATATCTAAAGTAAGATTACTTAATGAAGCTTTGTATCCTGTTCAAACAGGTGCTGATTTAAGAGTACCTGAATTTCATGAAGTAAAGGATCTAATGATAAAGACAAGTAAAGAAGATGGATTGGTTTTAGGTGTTATTAGAAATACAGATGATATGGCACTTGGGATGGATGAAGAATATAAAAATCTAC
The DNA here is from genome assembly GCA_964567475.1 of uncultured Tissierellaceae bacterium. Taxonomy (GTDB): domain Bacteria; phylum Bacillota; class Clostridia; order Tissierellales; family Tissierellaceae; genus CAZMMV01. The sequence goes on from CAZMMV010000038.1 coordinate 12,014, forward strand.
TTTATACATTTGAAGAAAGTGGTTTAAATCCTCAAAGAGAAATCCCATATTTGATGGATTTAAGGTCAATGCATCATTATCCTCATATAGGTGTATTTGGTGGGTCTGGTTCAGGCAAGTCCTTTGGCTTAAGGGTAGTCTTAGAAGAATTGATGAAAAAAGGTATTCCTACTATAGTACTTGATCCACATTTTGAGATGGATTTTAGTGAAAAGGCAGATTATATAGAAGGTGAAACAGGATTTAATGACAAATTTAAATGTTTACAAGTAGGATTTCATGTAGGGGTTAAGTTTGAAGATTTAAATGCTCAAGATATAAAAAACTTGTTAGATGCAGCTTCACGTCTTACAGATGCAATGAATAATGTAGTAGATATATTATTTAAAAGGAAAAACTCTTTTTACAGTTTTTATAGTTTATTGCAAATGCTGACAGAAGCCCAAGAAGAAGGATCTTTAGATAGAATACAAAATAAAATAAATGAAGCTGAGGGTAGTGATGAAAAAAAGGCATGGGAAAAGAGAAAAGAATTATATTTATCCTATGATAAAACTTGTCCTTATAATTCCGTAAAAGGAATAATGTGGAGACTTAAAAGATTAGAAAATGAGGGAATATTTTCTAAGGATATTAGAGAAATAGAAGAAGGACTAGAAAATGGTAAACTTATGGTTATTCAAGGTAATACTAGGATGCTTCAAGTATTTAGTACTTATTTACTTAATAATTTATACCATAAGAGAAGGGATTATAAAGATGCTCTTTACAAGCAGACTGTGGCAGATTATTTTCCACCATTTATAGTAGTTACAGATGAGGCACATAACTTTGCACCAAAGGGATATGATTCTCCTTCAAAATCAATATTAAAAGAAATATCTCAGGAAGGAAGAAAATATGGGGCCTTTTTAATCTTAGCCACACAGAGACCTACCTTATTAGATGAAACTATTACAGCCCAGCTAAATACTAAATTTATATTTAGAACAGTTAGGGCCTCAGATATACAGACTATAAAAGAAGAAACAGATCTTACAATGGAAGAAACTAAGAGACTTCCCTATCTTAGGACTGGAGATGTATTTATATCATCTGCATCTATGGGAAGAACTATATATGCAAGGATAAGAGCGGCAACTAGTTCTAGCCCTCATACTGAAAATCCTTTTGATGAATTAAAGAATAAAACAAAAGATGAAGATGATAAATTTATAAATATAATAAAAGACAAACTTCCAATACTTGATGGTGATCTTTTAGGGACTATAATGGAAATAGAAAAAGAAGATGGTGTAACTATAACAGTAGAAGCCTTAGAAGAAAAATTAAAACAAATGGAAGAAAAGGGATATTTAGAAAAAGAAGACACTGTATTTGGATACAGATATAGTCAAGCCAATAATACTGAAGATTAGTATATAGATTGATAAAATAGACTATTAAAGATAAATAAGATGTAAAAAAACTCCTATATAGGAGTTTTTTTATTTAACATTAATTTAATATATAAACTTTTACCTTCCTTCTTCCAAATCTAGAAACATCTGATTTTGAATGAAAGAACAAATCAATTCTATTACCCTTGATGGCTCCACCTGTATCTTCTGCTGTAGCAAAACCATAATCAGGTCTACCGTCTAAACTTTCTATATAAAGTTTAGTTCCAAGAGGAATGACATTTGGATCAACAGCAACAGCTCCAGGACGTGCTTTTGTACCAGAAGCTGTAATACCATAATATTTATCCCCAGGGTTTTTTCCACAACTAGCAAAAGATAAATCATAAGCACTAGCAGACATAGTTAGAACTTTTTTATAGTCTGTATTACCCCTAGAAGTAACTACTACTCTATCTCTTACTCCTTTTTCAATTACATTAGGAACCGGTTCGTTTATAACCTTTTCTTCTACAACTTTCTCCTCAGTTAATTCACCGTTAACATATCGTTTTGATATATGAATTTCTTTTAATCCATTTTCTCCTTTTTCAATTACATTTTCAGTTCCTATATCTAAGTTTTTGTTCTTCCTTACAACCTTTTCATGAGGAATAGCTTCTTTTTTAGTTTCCACAATATCCTCGACATCATATATTTCTATTTTACTATTTTCTGCAATAGTTTCGTCCAATGCTGGAATGGTGTAGTCTTCTCCCTCTATTGTTATTTCATTATCATTCAATATCTCCCTAACATTGGAATGAATTGATTTTACATCAAATTCATCTTTCCCCGTTACTATAGTATAAGTATTGGGATTTTTTATGATTATATTCATATTGTCATCTAATTTTGTTTCTAGAGACAAATTTATATATGCTCCTTTTTCCATTGCAATGTTTTCATTTAACAGAAGTTCTTCTACTGTGCTAGCCTTTGAAACTATATTTATGACTTTGTCATCTAACTCTAAAGAAATATTACATTTACTTCTTTCGTTTAGATAAAGTCCTAAAGATAAGACAACTGCAATGGCTAGAAACACCAAGACTTTGAATTTGAAAGTCTTGTTTAGTATGTGATTTTCCATTTTATACCTCCTATTTCTAACTATTCTAGTATTCTATTCAATAAAAATTTGTTTGTCAAATATCCTGTTGAATAAACTGAAAATTCTGGCAAGGACTACATACTTGTCTTACCGTATCTTCTATACTATGCAATAAGCTATTATAATATTCATAAAATATAAACTTTCCTATTATTAATTGCTAGGGCCTACTGATTAAGCCGAAATTCAAAAAAGGCATTCACCAAGACTAAAAAATATTAATTAAGTCTAGGGGACAACTTTTAAATTTGACTAAGAA
>CAZMMV010000039.1:0-5363 GCA_964567475.1 uncultured Tissierellaceae bacterium
ATATTTTGGATGTGGTTTTCTGCAATATTTGGTATGGCTACAAATTTTGGTGAGGCAGTTTTAGCTCAGAAATACGCAACAAAAGTAGATGGAGAAGTTACTGGAGGACCTGCTTATTATTTAGCAAAAGGTGTAAAGAGTAAATTCTTAGCAGGATTTTTTGCAGTTACAATTATATTTGCCTTAGGATTTGTGGGAAATATGGTCCAATCAAACTCAATAGCTGCAGCAGTAAATTCAGCTTTTGGTATCAACAAGGTAATTGCAGGTGTTGCAGTAGCAATTTTTGTAGGAGTAATACTAATAGGGGGAATGAAAAGGATAGCATCATTTGTTGAGCTTGTAGTACCTTTTATGGCTGCTCTTTATATAGTAGGTAGTATTGTAATATTAGTAAAATTCAGAGGACAAGTTGGACCTGCTTTTAGAAGTATATTTGTTGGAGCTTTTACTACTCAGGCTGCAATAGGTGGAGCGATAGGTGTTACAGTAAAGCAATCTGTTAGATTTGGTGTGGCAAGGGGACTTTTCTCAAATGAAGCTGGTATGGGTTCAACTCCACATGCTCATGCTGTAGCTAGGGTAAAACATCCAGCTCAACAAGGTATGGTTGCAATGGTTGGAGTTATTATAGATACTATGATTATTTGTACTGCAACTGCACTAATAAATATAGTTACTGGAGCTTATCTAGAAGGACTTGATGGAATAGAAATGACTCAAAGGGCATTTGAAATAGGTTTAGGTAATTTTGGTTTATCATTTATAGCTATAGCATTATTTTTCTTTGCTTTAACTACAATAGTAGGTTGGTACTTTTTTGGAGAAGCAAATATAAAATACTTATTTGGCACTAGTATAGTTAAATACTATAGAGTACTAGTATTAGGATTTATTATATTAGGATCATTTTTAAAGGTAGAAATAGTTTGGTCATTGGCAGACCTTTTCAATGGAATAATGGTAATACCTAACTTGATAGGTTTATTTATATTAGCTCCACAGGCTGCTGAAATACTAAAGGATTATGATACAACTCATATAAAACAGTATAGATAAAAAGTTCTTGATTATCCTATGGGATATAGTAATATAGTCTATGAGGAGGGATTTTATGTTTATAAATAAAAGTTTAAAAGAGTATATTGATAGCACAGCCAGTGGAGAGCCAACACCAGGTGGTGGAAGTGTATCTGCTTTAGTAGGGTCTTTAGGTGGTGCTTTAACTCAAATGGTAAGCAATTTAACAGTTGGTAAAAAGGCCTATGAAGAATTATCTGAAGAAGTTAAAACTACAATATTGGAAAATACTAAGAGAATTGGGAAATTAGTTGAAGATCTAAATAGTATTGTGGATGAAGATACTAAAGCTTTTGATAAGGTAATGGATGCATTTAAACTTCCAAAGGCAAGTGATGATGAAAAAGCTAAAAGAAGTGAAGCCATACAAGCAGGCTATAAAATAGCTCTAGAAGTTCCTCTAAGATCTGCAAAAAAATGTCTAGAAGTATTAGAGTTACAAGGAGTTTTTGCAGATTATGGAAATGCTAATGCTATTACAGATGTTGGAGTAGGTACATTACTTGCATATTCAGGTTTAGAAGGTGCATTGTTTAATGTAACTATAAACGTTGGAAGTATTAAAGATCAAGAGTATAAAAAGCAAGTAGAAAAAGAAGCAGATGAAATATTAAATAAAGGTAAAGAGTTAAAAGAAGAATTATTAAAAGTTGTATATAAGAGATTAGGATAAAGATCAAGATCAAGGAAAGGAGAAGGCCTATGTAAAATGGTCTTCTCTTTTTTTTGCTTTCTTTATTTTCTTATTTATTGTATTATAATAGTATGAGAATTAATAATCATTAATTTGATAAAGGAGTGCTTATTGTGAATAAAGCTAGATTAAAGGATTTTATAAAAAAATCACAAGCTACTAGTAAAGCAGAAATAGTATTAAAAAATGGAAATATTATAAATGTTTTTACTGGTGAGATTATAAAAGCTGATATAGCTATTGATAGTGGTATTATCATTGGTATAGGTAATTATGCAGGAGAGAAAGAAATAGATTTAGAAGATAAATATATTTCACCTGGATTTATAGATAGCCATGTTCATATTGAATCTTCTATGTCATCTCCATCAGAATTTGCCAAGATAATAGTTCCAAAGGGCGTAACTACTATAATAGCAGATCCTCATGAGATAGCTAATGTAAAGGGAATCCAAGGAATAGAATACATAATTAATGATAGTAAGTCTCTACCACTAGATGTATATATAATGTTGCCTAGTTGTGTCCCAGCAACGGATTTTGAAAACTCAGGAGCTATACTTGAAGCAGAAGATTTAAAACTATTAAAAGATAATGAGTCTATTTTAGGATTAGGGGAGATGATGAATTATCCGGGAGTTATAAATGGGGATGACAAGGTAATAGATAAACTAATATTGTTTAAAGATAAAATAATAGATGGGCATGGACCTATGATTAGTGGAAAGGATTTAAATGCATATATTATGGGAGGCATAAAAACAGAGCATGAATGTTCTACTATAGATGAAGTAAATGATAGACTTAGATTGGGAATGCATATATTAATAAGACAAGGTTCTGCAGCTAAAGATTTAAAAAATATAATTTCGGCTGTAAATAAAGATAACTTAAGAAGATTTATGTTTTGTACTGATGATAAACATCCAGAAGATTTAATAAAAGAAGGAACAATAGATTTTAATATAAAACTAGCTATAAAATCAGGAATAGAGGCAGTAGATGCAATAAAGATGGCTACTATAAACTCTGCAGAGTGTTATGGACTAAAAGATATAGGGGCAATAGCTCCAGGATATAAAGCAGATTTAGTTGTCATTGATAATTTAGATGATTTTAATATATTAAAAGTATTTAAGGATGGAAAATTAGTAGGCCAGGATAATAAGGCTTTATTTAAAACTAAAGAATACATAGCCAGAAATTTAATGAACTCTGTAAATATAAAAAGAGTGAAAAAACAAGATATCCAAATTAAAATGGAAACAAATAAGGCCAATGTAATTAGTGTAACGGAAAATAGTCTAATAACAGAAAAGGCAGTAAGAGAAGTAAGCCTATCCGATGGATGTTTTCAGTATTCTGATGAAGATATATTAAAACTTGTAATAGTGGAAAGACACAAGGCTACAGGCAATATAGGAGTAGGCCTTATAGAAAATATCAGATTGAAAAATGGAGCTATAGGCTCTACAATAGGTCATGATTCTCACAATATCATAGTTGTAGGAGATAATGATGAAGATATTTTAGCAGCAATAGACCAGCTTGAAAAAATTGGAGGAGGGATTACTATTGTTTCCAATGGTCAAGTTATAAAAAGTTTAGAACTTGAAATTGGAGGACTAATGACCTCAAAACCAATAGAGGAAACAAATAATACATTAAAAGAAATGATTCACATATCTTATGAAAGACTTAATGTAAATAAAAATATAGATCCTTTTATGACTTTATCATTTATGGGATTGCCAGTTATCCCTAAATTAAAACTAACAGATATGGGACTTTTTGATGTAGAAAAATTTGATTTTATAGAAGTAAATAATATAGATTAATATAGATTAATATAAATTAGAATCGGGAGTGAGAAAATGATATATTTTGATAATGCTGCAACTTCTTTTCCAAAGCCTAAAATAGTTTATGATGAAATAATGGATGCTATGATGAACTATGGAGCAAATCCTGGTAGATCAGGACATAAGTTAGCTATGAAGGCAAGTAGAGGAATGTTTAGTACTAGAGAAAGTATCAGTAAGTTATTTAATATAAAGAATCCTTTAGATATTATATTTACATTTAATTGTACAGAAAGTTTAAATGTGGCTATAAAAGGAATCCTTAAAGCAGGAGACCATGTCATAGCTACATCTATGGACCATAACTCTGTACTTAGACCTATTAAGTCTTTAGAAAAGATAGGAATAAGTAATACAATTGTAATGGGAGATAAAGAAGGAAGAATCAATCCTGAAGATATTGAAAAAGCTATAAAAGAAGAAACTAAAATGATAGTAACTACCCATATATCTAATTTAACAGGAACAATAATAGACATAAAAGAAGTAGGTAAAATTGCAAAAGCTCATGGGTTATTATACCTGGTAGACGCTGCTCAGTCAGCAGGGGTATACTCTATAGACGTAGAAGATATGCATATAGACATGCTAGCTTTCCCAGGTCATAAAGGCTTACTAGGGCCTCAGGGTACAGGAGGACTTTATATAAAAAGAGGTATAGATATGGCAGAGAGTTTTCAAGGGGGTACAGGAAGTATATCCTATTCTTTGACACAGCCAGAGGTCATGCCAGATAAATTTGAATCAGGAACACCAAATGCACCTGGGATAATAGGATTAGGTGCAGGTATAGAATATATTCTTGAAATAGGAATAGACAATATAAGACAAAAAGAACTTAAACTTACCAAGAAATTTATGGATGAAGCAGGGAAAATAGATGGTATAAAAATTTATGGCCCCCTAGATATGGATCAACATGCACCTGTAGTATCTTTAAATATAAAAGACGCAGATTCATCAGAAGTAAGTTATATATTGAATGAAGAATATAATATAGCTGTGAGACCAGGTCTTCACTGTGCTCCTCTTGCACATAAAACCATAGCTACATTTGAACAGGGGACAGTTAGATTTAGTTTTGGATATGAAAATACAGATGAAGAAATAGATTTAGCTATAAAAGCATTAAAGGAAATAGCTAAGGAATTATAGAGGAGAGAATTGTATGGATGAAATAATAAATTTTATAGAATTATATAATATACAAATTATGTTAGGGATTATGCTTGTAAATGTACTATTATTTATATTATTTATAATATCTCAAGTAAGAATTTCTAGCATAAAGAAAAAATATGATTTACTAGTTAATGGAAGTAAAAATATAAGTATTGAAGAATTATTAATAAAGACTGGAAAAGATATAAATGAAATGGAAAAAAAGGTAAAGGTATTTGAAGAAAAGGTTAATGGAATAGAGATAAAGCTTAGCTTTGCAATCCAAAAGGTGGGTTTTGTAAGATACAGTGCCTTTGCAGAGATGGGATCCGATCTTAGCTTTTCCCTTGCATTGCTAGATGATTTTCAAAATGGATTTGTTTTAACAAGTATATATGGAAGGGATACTTCTATGATATATGCTAAACCTATTAAATTTGGCAAATCAGTATATCCACTATCAGTAGAAGAAATTCAATCAATAGATAGAGCCAAAATGGGAGAATCTAAAGAAAGAGCAATATAGTAAATAAAAACTAGCTTATATTATGCTAGTTTTTTTATTT
>CAZMMV010000039.1:5463-14351 GCA_964567475.1 uncultured Tissierellaceae bacterium
GAAAGAGCAATATAGTAAATAAAAACTAGCTTATATTATGCTAGTTTTTTTATTTAATTAAACTATAATCTTTACGATATAGTCTATAAATAGATAAATAAAGACTTTTATATATTATATCTGCCATTGTTATAACTAGAGATAATCTAGTGCTTTGTAAGACCATATACTCTAGCATACCGCTTATATTTACTATGCCAGTAATAGATACATCCCCTACAGCTGGCAGTGATTTATTTACTCCAGCTCCAGGCTTTAGAGAGGAATTTTCTATAGAAAGATAACCAACATGAGTTTGTTTTCCTAAAGATGAATCAATTGCTATTATAAAAGGATTATCATAAGAATTATTAATTGTTTTTATATGCTTTTCTAAATTTTTAGCGTGGACAGGATTTTCAAGTGTACCAAATAGGTGAATATTATCATGTGTTTTTATCATAGGAAGAAGCTTATGGCCTACTAAAGGGCCTAGTGAGTCACCTGTGGACCTATCAGTTCCTATACATAGAATAATTAAATCCTTATTTAAGACATTATTTGCAGATAGACAATTAAAAACTAAATTATAGAATTCAGATAGAGCAAACTTTGAATTTGAGTTGATATACCTATTTTTATCATATGTAATCATAAAAACCTCCTAAACAATAATAATATATTATTATTGTTACCTTAAAAGTATAATAAATACATTGTAAGTATTTAACAAATAACAAATTGAAACTGTAAATATTAGGCAATATGCTTAAGTATTTGAATAATTTTTAAATTAAATGAAGATACTATAATAAATTAGACATGCTAAATGGTTGAAAAGTTTCCCTGTTATGGTATAATTGTTACGGAAAGGTTACAAAAGATGAAACCTTCTTATCAAAATATTATAAGATTGGAGGAATATGTATGGGTAAGCCGAAACACAGTAAAGTGGATTTTAAGAAATTAAAAGAAAAATGTCATAAAAATATAAAAGATATAAAAGATGAGATTAAGAATATAGATTATAAAAATATAAAGATTAATAAAGAAACCTTAAAAAAATTAGACATAGAAAACATACATATTAGATTAGCTTTATCAGGATTAATGATATTAGTTATATTAGTCCTAGGGTTCACAGGTTATAAGATAAATGAAATAAGAACTTCAGCCTACAATGTTTATTTAGGAGAAGAGATAGTTGGTACAGTAAGGAAAGAGGATGAGGTATTAAGTGCTACAGAGGAGTTAAAAGATGAGCTTTCTAAGGTTTACAATATGAATGTAACTTTAAAGAATGAGATTGAACTTGAGAAAACTCATGTAAAAGATAAACTTATTACTTCAAATGTAGATTTAAAAGAGAACATTAAATCAAAAATGAAATTTTTAGTATCAGCCTATGAATTAAGAGTAGATGGAGTAGCTGTAGGAGCTGCAAAAACTAAAAAAGAAATTGAAGAAGTATTAAAGGATATAAAAGAACCTTATGAAACTAATGTAGAAGAAGGCAAGAAATTAAAAGAAATAAAAGTACTTGAAGATATTGAAATCGTAAAAAAAGAAATGCAGATAAACAAGGTAATGAAAAGTGACAAATTAGAAGAAGTATTATTAACTGGTTCACAAGAGACAAAAACTCATACAGTAGAAGTTGGGGAAAGTCTTTGGACTATAGCAATGTTTTATGACATGACAGTTGAAAATTTAATAGAAGCAAATCCAGATAAGAATCCAGAGTTACTACAAATAGGTGATGAAATAAAATTAGTAATACCGAAACCTATGATAACAGTGGCAACATTATCTGAATTAGAATATGATGAGGAAATAAAATATGAGACAGAAATAGAATATAAAGACAATATGTATAACACTCATAAAGAGATAGTTACAGATGGTGCAAATGGTTCTGTAAAGATATTGGCTAATGAAATAAAACATAATGGATATTTAGTAGATAAGAAAATAGTTAAGGAAGAGATATTGAAAGAACCTGTAACAGAAGTTATAATACAGGGAAGTAAAGAGCCACCAAAAACAATGGCTACAGGCGTACTTGCAATGCCAACTAGAGGTAGAATATCATCTAGATATGGAATGAGAAATGGTAGAATGCATAGAGGCCTAGATATTGCATCTAGCTCAGGAACTGATATAAAAGCTGCAGATGGAGGAAAGGTTATATTTACTGGATATAAAGGTTCTTATGGAAATCTTGTAGAGATAGATCATGAGAATGGATATAAAACTAGATATGCTCACAACAGCAAGATATTAGTAAAGGTTGGGGACAGAGTATATAAAGGACAAACAATATCTAAGATGGGGAATACAGGAAGATCCACAGGTTCACATCTTCATTTTGAAGTATTAGTAAATGGTTCAAATAAAAATCCAAGTAATTTTGTAAATTAAAAGAGAAGCCATATGGCTTCTCTTTTAATTTGTAGATTATTATTTAAGTTATTTAAAATTATTTTCTACTAGGTTATTACTTAAACCATTTAATAATTCATCTTGATATAATTTTATTAAATCATTTTGAATTATTTTATTAGAAATATCTATTTTATCTAGTATCCTTTGTATTTCTGGACTTTCCTCTATATACTCTGAGTCTTCAATAATATCATCAGTTTCTAAATCATATAATTTAGACGAAGAAGCTGAATAATAGTATTTTTCATTTAACCAACTTCCATCAGGGAAGACAACTTGGTTTTTATCAAGAGAACCCATATCTCGTCCTAAGGCATATGGATTATATACTCCAAACATATTAGCAAGTGTAGGCATAACATCTATCATACCCATTGGAGTTTCAATATTATCTGTTAATACCTTGTCTTTAGTCCATATAATAAATGGTGTTCTTTTTAATTTTCTAGCAAAAGTTGTAGTTAATTCAAATGGTTCTTCTTCCAAATTATTAGGATTCTCATTATTATCTTGATTATAATTAGTATCATTAGGATCTTCATTATCTTCAGTATGTCCATAAAGCTTCTTATAATCTCCATTAGAAATCTTAGCATGATGATCTCCGTATAACACTATAGCAGCATTTTCAAGCAGTCCTTCTTGATCCATTCTGTTAACAAAAGATTCTAAAGCCATATCTGCATAGTGTAAGGATTTTAAATAATTACCTATATCTGTACCTTCAAGGTAACCTACATCAAACTCACCGTATTTATCAGTATCATCAAATGGATAATGGTTTGTAAGTGTGATTAAGGTTGACATCACAGGGCCATCATGTTCTTCTTTTATTTTCTTTATTTTATCTACCGATTGTTTAAAGAAACTAACATCACTTAAACCTAGTCCGATTCTTTCATCTATATCATAATCATTTTGGCTATAAAACCTATCATAACCTAGTTTACTATGCATTGTATTTCTATTCCAGAAATCTCCATTGTTACCATGCATACTAAAATTATAATATCCTTTTTCTTTCAATAACTTTTGCAAACTAACATATTTCCTATCGGCATGAGTCATAAATACAGTACCGTTATTGATAGGAAGTAATGAAGTACTAAATGAAAACTCTGTATCACTACTAGTTCCTACAGAATGTTGAGTATGAAAGTTTTCAAAATATAGTCCATCAGATGCTAATTTATTTAAGAATGGAGTTACAGGTCCATCTTCAAAAGCTAATTCCATAGGGAATGTCTGGGCACTTTCATAATGAATTACATATAAGTCTTTACCCTCTAAAACATTTGTATATTTATTTTCCTTATGCAATGCCTCATTTTCATTTTCTAATTCACTCATGATTTTGATGATATCTTCTCTGTCCATTTTTTCAATCTTACTAGAAGAAATATTTTTTACAAAATCAGCAGTAGTAAATGAATATATGCCTAATTGTTCTACTAAGTAAGGTCTATTCCATTGTTTAACTATTCTACTTTTATCAGTAGTAGTTAGTGTTGTAAATACTACTAATAACAAGAAACAGCCTGTACATAATGGAAGAATAAATTCTGTTTTTTTGCTAATATGTCCTAATTTTTCAAAGAATTTTTTTGCTTTCAGTTTTTTAAACATAAATATCATTACAAAAGTAGGAATAAAGAATATTAACATTTGCAAATCCAAGTTTTTTATAATACTACTTTTAATTTCACTTATATTTTTAACTTGCTTTAATAGTGAAAATGATAAAAAAGAGCTATAATATTTATAATAAACATAATTTAAACTGCTTATAAGTGAAAATATAGCAGATAATATTATAAATATATATTTTCTGTTTTTATAATTAAAAAACCACACAAAAAGACTTGCCAGTAAGATTACCCCTACAGTTGTAAATAAAGGTTTCCAGTAGAAAATCTTTTTAACTGTTAAAGCTCTTAAAACTAAATCGTTAAAAACTGCACCTAATATTAAGACTATGAAAAAAATATTAGATTTTAATTTATAGATTATTTTATTTTTATTAATTTTCATTGCACCCCTTTTTTTCTTTTACATAAATACTTGTATAATAAAAGTTTTATATACAATATTTTATAACATAAGCCTTCAAATATCAAATACAATTTTTATGAACAAAGTTATTTTTATGATATATATATATGCTACTATTATAAAAATATAACCTAGTTTGTGATTATTACTGAAATGTGGTAATATAACTCATGATAAAATGATTTAGAGTATAAAGCTTTAAAAACAATCAAATACAATGAATGGAGAGATAAAACATGAGTAAATTACCTAATTGTCCCAAGTGTAACTCCGAATATACATATGAAGATGGATTTTTAACTGTTTGTTCAGAATGTTTTCATGAGTGGAACTCAGAGTTAAAGGCTGAAAAAGAAGCAGCAAAAGCAGAGGAAAGCTTGATTAAAGATTCCAATGGAACAGTTCTAAATGATGGAGATTCAGTAATAGTAATTAAAGATCTTAAAGTCAAAGGTAGTTCCAATCCTATTAAAAAAGGAACAAAAGTAAATAATATAAAGTTAAAAGAAGGAGACCATGACATAGATTGCAAAATAGATGGATTTGGCTCTATGGAATTAAAATCTGAATTTGTAAAAAAGGCATAAATAAAGAAAAGCATAATTAACCCAAGAGATTAGAGATGATTTCTTGGGTTAATTTATTAAATAAAAAAATAAGGATTTCTTTAGCTCCTGCAATACTAGGATTTATATTAATATTGGGTATAAGTATGTTTCCTAAGAATTTTCCAACTACTGAAAAAGTAGAGATTATAGAATTTAATGGGTCTCAAATTATAATGAAAAGTAAAAGAGAGGTGGCCAGGAAATGAAAATACGAATAAAAATGAAAACATTAATAGGATTGATAGTGTTAACTATGATTTTAGCACTGATTATAGTGCCAATTGTCAACTTAAGAATAGGTATTTACTTAAATTCCAAAGGATCTGAGAAAGCAGAAGTATTTTTTAAAAACTATATGGCTAGTCCTATAAGGATAATTGAAAAACAAGGACTTTATGAATATGGAAATAGTTTAGTAAAAGGCTTTGATAAATATAAGATTACATTTTCTGGTTGGGGTGGGGGAGAAAACACAAGACCAGAAGATATGGAAAAGGCAATAGGATTATTTGAAAAGCTTCTAGAAAAAGATGAAAAAAATAATTATAAAAGCGACTATTCCATAAAAGCTTATATAAAATTATTAGATACTAGTATAGCTATATTAGATGGAAATAGATTATTGAATTGGATAGAATGGGGAAAAGATAAAGATAATATGGAAATAAAAAATATAAGTAGACTTTATGAAGCCTATTATTATTTTGTACAAAGGGATTATCCTAGGGCAGAAGAAATCCTAGAAAACTATAAAGAAGAAGCAAAGGATACAAAATACTATCATTTAATGGGAGATATAAATATTCAACTGGGAAATATAGAAAAGGCTAAGAAATACTATGATTTATCCACCGATTCTGATACTTGGCCGAATAGTCAATATTTTGGAGGAAATCCAGGTGTTATGACTTCTTATGAAATTGAGGAATATCTAGATAAATCTCTAGGAGAATATAAGATAAGTGGTAAAGTAAGTTGCGATGGCAAAGGATTGCCTTTTGTAGATATATATTTAAATAAAGATATAGGAACATTTAGAACAGGTGGAGAAAAACCAGATGCTATAACAGATGAGAAGGGAGAATTTGAAACATTAGGATTAAAACAAGGAGTATATGAGATAGCTATAGGAATAAATCCTTCCCAATTATATAATAAGGTATTCCTAAGTAAGGATATAAGATCCATAGAAGTAAATGGAGATATGAAATTTGATTTTGACTTTGTCACACCAATGGAAATAAAAGAACCAAAAGATAAAGTAGCTATAAAAGAAGAGGATGATATAAAAATTACTTGGCAAGCTTTAAAAGGAGCAGAGTATTATAAATTAGAGTCTATTATGTTTTCTAATCCAAGGGAAAGATCAGGATCATACTCTATGGTCAGCTTAAAAGATCAAAATGGCAATGATAAACTTAAGGAGAATAGTATGATTTTTGACACTAAGAGTATAGATAAGAGAATAGGAGTATTATCATTTGAAGGAGAGGATGAAATTGTTAATCCTACAGGAATACTTGGTTCTTTTATGCCAACAGTAGAATATCCTATAGTAGTTAAGGCTTATAACAAAGAGGACCAGTTAATAGGAAGTAGTCTTCCTTTAAGGAGTGATTATGAAGACATTGTAAGTGTAGAAGTAAAAGGACAGTTAACAGAGGGAGAAAGCTTAATATTAGATAGAAAATATGAGGAAGCCATTTACCACTATGAAGAAAAGCTAATGAAGGATCCAAAAAACAAAAATGCCCTATTATATTTAAGTAGAATATATACAATTGGATGGAAAAAGGATAAAAAAAATGTATCTAAAGGACTTAAATATGCAGAGGAATACGATAAATTATATGATGACTTTAATCTTTCTCTTGAAGCAGTAAATGGATTGTGGGGAGATGATTTTAAGGAAAATAAGAAAGCAGTAAAAAAGATATTAGAAAGTATAGCAGAAGAAAATAGAGATACAGATTATTATTATCAAGAAGCTAGGTATTATTTAGTAGAAGAGGAGTTTGAAAAGGCTAGACTTAGCTATGAAAAGATGACGGATTATGAATCTATAAATATGATTTATATAGATATGTATCTAGGAAATTACGGAAAAGCTATAGTCTCACTAGAAAGTGGAGAAATAGAGCTAATGAAAATGAATACAAAGAAAGTAATAGAAGGCTTAAATAATATGGATAAAGTATCTAATGGAGAAAAGGACTTTTTCAAAAAAATATTAAAGGGTATATTAACAAATAGTTTTGGTACAGAAGAAGGAAAGACTTTATACAATGAAATTCCTAAGCGTATAAGTAGCTTAAAATTAAGGTATATATTAGAGGAAATAAGCAAAGAAGAATATTGGGATCAAGATTATTAAAATTTATTTACAATCTTTGTTTTAATGGTATAGTTGTAAGGGAATATTAATAATATATTAATAAATAGATTATAGAAAGTGAGGAATGTTAATGAGGTTTGACATTAAGCCCAGATATGTAATTGTGTTGACGATAGTATTTATACTGTCTTTAAATAATATTTCATATGGAACAGATATGACTACAAGTCCACAAATAAAAACAAGAGGGCTTATTTTTAATACAGGTAGATCATCAGATCAAATTAGACTTTTAAAAGATTTTTTTAGAGCAAGAGGAGATACAAATGTGCCATGGGGATATAGCTACGATGCTAGGACAAAGGAATTAGTAAGGAATTATCAAAAATTAAGAGGATTAAAGGTAGATGGCATAGCTGGAAAAGCTACTATAGATATTATCAATAAAGAAATAATAAATAGGAAATTTGAAATAGGACTTAGGATTCCTTACACAAATGTAAAAGGAGAAATGATTTTAATAAATAAATCTTCTAATACTATCTATTTTTTAAGAAATGGAAAAATAGAAAGTTCTTATCCTGTAGCAACTGGAAAAACAATAGATTTGACTCCAGATGGGAAATTTAAAATAGTAATAAAATTAAAAAATCCAGGTTGGGGTGGTGCAGGAATAAGTGAGCCTATAAAGGGTGGAGAAGCTAACAATCCACTAGGGACTAGATGGATAGGTATATCCTATGGTGGAGGAGGTCAATATGGAGTTCATGGCAACTCAAATCCTAGATCTATAGGAAGCTATGCGTCTTTAGGATGTGTTAGGATGTTTAATAGAGACGTGGAAGATTTATATGAAAGAGTTAAGATAAATACACCGATTTGGATAGGATCAGAAGCTTTATTAGAAAATTACGGAGTTAAGTTTAAATATAACAATATTCCAAGACCTAAAACTCCAAAACCAATAAAACCAGAAATTCAAGCAATGCATATTAATATCTTGTTAAATGGAGAAAAATTAAAACTGGAAAACCCAGTAATTAATAAAAAAGGAACAACATATTATCCTTTTAGGGAAATATTAGAATCTATAGATGCAAGTGTAATTTGGGATGAAGCAAATAAGAAAGTTATAGCTATATTAGATAAAAAGTATGTAGAGTTTCAGTTAAATAACAACAAATATTTGGATAATGAAGGTTATAAATATTTACCAAATGGCCAAAAAGTATTTACATTTGAAAATAAGACATATGTACCTATTAGAAATTTAATGGAAAGTTTAGGATATGATGTAAGTTGGGAAGAATTAAGTAGTACAGTAATTATAGAAGATAATTTTGAAGATGAAATAATAGAAGATGAATCTGAATATGAAACAATAGAAGATGAATCTGAATATGAAATAATAGAAGATGAATCAAGATATGAAATAATAGAATAAATAATATTAATATATAGAACAAGCT
>CAZMMV010000040.1:0-2880 GCA_964567475.1 uncultured Tissierellaceae bacterium
TTTACTTGATGTAAGAGCTAGTCCTATAACTTCCCTAGCTCCAGCTCCCATAAGAACCCTACTACATTCATCCATAGTAACACCAGTTGTTATTATATCATCTATTAAAAGTATCCTCATATTATTTATCGACTTATTATTTTTTATCTTAAATGAATCTCTCAAATTTTCCATTCTATTTATCTTATCTGAATGACTTTGTGTTTTTGTAGCTTTAATCTTGATTAAATCCTTTATCAGAGGTTTTTGTGTTTTTTTTGATATGTATTTTCCTAAAAGTTCTGCCTGATTATATCCCCTTAATGCTTCTTTTCTTCTATGCATGGGAACATAAATTATTTTATCTATTTTTATATCATTTTTATAATAGGTATTTAACATCATCTCCCCAAAAACCCTATATAGATAATTTTTCCCATTATATTTATAATCTTTTATTCTATCTCTTATAAATCGATTGTATACAAGGGAATAATATACTTTATTTATATATGGTAGATTAATACATATTTCTCTATCTATTATTTCTAAATTATCATAACAATTTTTACATATAAAATCCTTTGTATCTATACCTCTTTCTTTACACATAAGACAAATATTCTCCATAGGGAAAAGTAGTTGATTAATGGCCTTAAACATTTTATCACTCCATTGTATGGATTATTTCATAAAAGCAGAAACATAACTTCTGATTTTCTTATCTAATGCAGAGTATCTTCTTGTTATTCTATTGTTTTTTATCATCATATATAAATACTTTTCCTGACCTACTAATACAACTAGTTTTCTCGCCCTAGTTATAGCAGTATATAACAAGTTTCTAGTCATTAACATAGGTGGTCCCCAGCTTATGGGCATAACTATCACAGGGAATTCTGATCCTTGAGATTTATGAACTGTGGTTGCATAAGCTAGTTTTAATTCATCTAATTGTGTAAAATCATACTCTACTAGTTTCTCATCATCAAATAAAACCTGAAGAGTGCTATCATCATTATCTATTTCCTGTATGTAGCCAAAGTCTCCATTAAAAACGCCTTCTCCACTATTCATTTCTAGTCTATGTTTCATTACTTTCCATTCTATAGTGTAGTTGTTTTTAATTTGCATTATCTTATCTCCAACTCTAAATAGCTCATCCCCTATTTGTTTTTCTGCCTTAGAATCATCCTTTGGATTTAATGTTTCTTGTAAATATTTGTTAAGTGAATTGATTCCTACTTCTCCTTTTTTCATAGGAGTTAGAACTTGTATATCTTTTAAACTGTCTATTCCATAAAACTCAGGAAGTCTATCTTTACAAAGAGATATAACAGTATTCAATAAATGTTCTTTAGTAGGACTATTTATAAAGAAAAAGTCCTTATCTTTTTCATTTAAAATGGGAGCTTGTCCCTTATTGATTTTATGGGCATTTAGTACTATCATACTCTCTTCTGATTGCCTAAATATCTCATCTAATATAACTATCTTAATTACTTCTGAAGATATAATATCCTTTAAGACATTTCCTGGTCCCACTGAAGGAAGTTGATCTATATCTCCTACTAATACTAGCCTAGTTCCAGGATTTAGTGCTTTTAGCAGAGAATTCATAAGCATTATATCTATCATAGAAGCTTCATCTATTATTAAGATATCTGAATCTATTGGTGTATCCTCATCTTTTCCAAAGGCCATACCTGTTCCTTCATCCATAAAGGAATATTCCAGTAATCTATGTATAGTCCTTGCTTCTATTCCTGTAGTTTCAGTCATTCTCTTAGCTGCCCTTCCTGTAGGAGCTGCCAATTGCACTGAAAGACTTAATTTTTCACATATCTTAATTATTCCATTTATAATAGTAGTTTTACCTGTACCTGGTCCACCAGTAATAACTACTAAACCATTTTCTAAGGCTTCCTTAATAGCTAGTACTTGATTATTTGCAAAGCTTATACCATCTTCTTTTTCTATTGATTTTATTTCTTCTTCTATATCTATTTCATTTTCTTTTAATTTCACTTGAGATAGTTCTATAAGTTTTCTAGCTACATTGTTTTCTGCTACATGATAGGGAGTATAATATATTATTCTTTCTTCTTCATCATTTATGCTATGTATAGAACCTCGGATACTCAATCCTCTTATCCCATCTACTATCAGGTCTTCTTCAGCATCTAAAAGACTTAGTGCCTCTTTTATTAACTGTGCTTCTGGTAAATAGCAATGTCCATTTCCTGCTGCAGACATAATTATGTATTTTATTCCAGCTTCTATTCTGTAAGGTGATTCTTTATTGACACCCATTTTTGATGCTATATTGTCTGCAGTTCTAAATCCTATGCCATAAACATCTTCAGATAGTTTATAAGGATTTTCTTTAATTACTCCCACAGTTTCTTTACCATATTTTTTATATATTTTTATTCCTTGATTTACTCCTATGTCGTATTGCTGCAAAAACACCATAGTATCTCTTATTTCTCTTTGTTCTTCATAAGCTCCTACTATCTTTTCTAACTTTTTTTCCCCAATTCCCTTTATCTTTTTCAATTTCTCTGGGTTATATTGTATTACTTCTAAAGAATCTAAACCAAATTCCTCTACTATTCCTTTAGCAGTCTTTGGTCCAATATGAGGTATAAGTCCGGAGGCGAGATAATTTTCTATGCCTTTTAAGGTGGATGGGACCACAGTTTCTATACTATTAAAATTTAATTGTTCCCCATAAGTAGGATGATAAATCCAGTCTCCTTCAACCTTAACAGACTCTTCTAAATTTATAATGGCAGCATTACCAACAATAGTAACCATACCATCTGATGTATTTAGTTTTGCAACAGTATAACCATTAGATTCATTTCGAAATATAATATCTTCTATGGTACCTTCCAT
>CAZMMV010000040.1:2980-14350 GCA_964567475.1 uncultured Tissierellaceae bacterium
CAGTATAACCATTAGATTCATTTCGAAATATAATATCTTCTATGGTACCTTCCATGCTTAGCATATTCTTCACCTCCGACTTATTACTTTATATATCATTAAATTATTTCTATATCATTACTAACTTTCAAGGAGTCTTATTCTCTGACTTTAATCCACAATTTAAAATTCACAATTGGTAATAAGTAAAATTACCATAGATTAATCCCTAAGTAATTCTACCTTGTCTGTTTTTTCCCAAGTTAAATCTAAATCTTCTCTTCCAAAATGTCCATAAGCTGATAATTGTGCATATATTGGTCTTTTTAAATCTAAGTCTTTTATTATTGCTGCTGGTCTTAGATCGAAATTTTTATTTATCTTTTCTATTATCTTTTCATCTGAAATTTTTCCAGTTCCAAATGTATTTACATATACTGATAAAGGTCTTGCTACCCCTATAGCATATGCTAAACCTACTTCACATTTATCTGCTAAACCTGCTGCTACTATATTTTTAGCTACATATCTTGCTGCATATGCTGCAGATCTATCTACTTTTGTTGCATCTTTTCCTGAAAAAGCTCCTCCACCATGTCTAGAATATCCGCCATAGGTATCTACTATTATTTTTCTTCCTGTAAGACCTGAATCTCCAGTAGGTCCTCCTATTACAAATCTTCCTGTAGGATTTACATAGTATTTTGTATTTTCATCTAATAATTCTTTTGGAATTATTTTATTAATTACATGTTCTATTATATCTTTTCTTATGGTTTCTAAATCAACATCAGATTTGTGTTGAGTAGATACTACTACATTTTCTATTCTAACAGGAGTATCTCCTTTGTATTCTACAGTTACCTGTGTTTTTCCATCTGGTCTTAAATATTTTAGTGTCTTGTCTTTTCTTACATCTGTAAGCCTTTTAGCTAGCTTGTGAGCCAATG
This sequence comes from uncultured Tissierellaceae bacterium, assembly GCA_964567475.1. Lineage (GTDB taxonomy): Bacteria > Bacillota > Clostridia > Tissierellales > Tissierellaceae > CAZMMV01. Next base: position 3,910 of record CAZMMV010000040.1, read on the forward strand.
ATATAGGTAGAGGCATTAGTTCCTTTGTTTCGTTACAAGCATAGCCAAACATCATTCCCTGGTCTCCAGCTCCTATAGTATCGTATTCATCTTTAGAGTTAGTTTTTTTCTCCATAGCTTCATTAACACCCATAGCTATATCTGGGGATTGCTCATTGATTGAAGTAAGAACTGCACAAGTATCCGCATCAAAACCATACTTTGCTCTAGTATAACCTACTCTTCTTATGGTATCTCTAACAATTTCTGGTATATCTACATAACAATTTGTACTAATTTCACCAACTACAAGAACCATTCCTGTTGTTGCTGTTGTTTCACATGCTACTCTTCCTTCTGGATCCTTTGCTAATATAGCGTCAAGTATTGAATCTGATATTTGATCACATAACTTATCGGGATGACCTTCTGTTACTGACTCAGAAGTAAATAACCACTTTTCCATTTTATTTCCTCCTTAATTACCTTACCATTTAAAAAAACCTTTTCAAAAGAAAAGGTTTAGCAATCTGCTCCACCTCATCTTTCAGAACAAAGTTCTGCGGGATTTAGCACCTTGTAAATAACTGGTTGCCGGATTTCATAGGGCCCATACCCTCCATCTCTCTTGATAAGGAAATATATTTATTTTTTATTATTACTACATTTATATATTATCATAGTGCTTTGTAATTTACAAGACTTTCAAGGAAAAGCCTAGCACTAAGTTATATAAATAAAAAAGCTACTGGAAAACTACTAATAGTTTTCCAGTAGCTTTTTTATTATTCTATCTTTATTACATATTTTTAGATCTTTCAGCACAAGCTATCATAGCTTTAATAACTGCACTTCTAAATCCTTCTTCTTCTAAAACTTGAACAGCCTCTATGGTAGTTCCTGCTGGAGAACAAACCATATCTTTTAAATCAGCTGGATGTCGACCTGTTTCTAAAACCATTTTTGCACTTCCCAGAACAGCTTGTGCTGCAAATGTATAGGCATCCTTACGACCCATGCCTAATAGAACAGCACCATCAGCTAAAGCCTCTATAAACATGAACACATAGGCTGGTGAAGAACCACTAACAGAAACTACTGAATCCATCATATATTCCGGTACATACACAGCTCTACTAAATCCACCAATTAATTCTTTTACTTTTTCTTTTTCATCTTCACTTATAAGAGAATTAGAACAAAGTGCAGTCATACCTTCCCCTACCATAGCTGGAGTATTTGGCATTGTTCTTACTAGCTTTATATCCCTTCCAAATAAAGTTTCTATTTTTTCTAAAGTTTGACCAGGTGCAATAGTTATTATAATAGTATTATCATTTACTACTTCTGCAATTTCCTTTATTACTACTTCGTAAAATTGTGGTTTAACAGATAAAACTACCATCTCTGCTTTAGAAGCTACTTCTTTATTATCTAAAGTTACATTTATATTAAGATTTTTCTTTGCTCCATCTAAAGATGGTTGGAAGGCATCTGAAGCTATAACTTCTTCAGGAGAAACTAATCCTTCCTTTATAATTCCACCCATCATTGCTTGTGCCATATTTCCGCATCCTATAAAACCTAATTTCATTTTTATCATCCCTTCTAACCTTTATTAAAAGCTTTGTTCTGTACGTCCTATTATCTCATCTTGTAATACTTTACTTAAGTTTCTAAAGTGGTCACTATATCCAGCAACACGAACTATTAGATCCTTATATTCTTCAGGGTTTTCTTGTGCTTTAATCAATACATCTCTATCAACTACATTGAACTGTATATGATGTCCATCCATTGTAAAGTATGACCTAATTAAATTTGCCATATTATCTAATCCTTGATCTCCTTTAACAACATCTGGAGTAAACTTCTGATTTAACAATGTTCCACCTGTACTAAGATGATCCATTTTAGAAGCTGATCTAATGACTGCAGATGGACCATTTATATCTGCTGCTTTTTCTGGAGATATACCTTCTGATAAAGGTTTGTGTGCTAATCTACCATTAGGACTAGCTAACATAACTTCTCCAAAATACACATGACATGTAGTTGGTAACATATTAATTCTATATTTTCCACCTTTCATATTAGGTCTACCATTTACAGCATTTTTATAATAATTAAATATATCCTGCATTATACTATCTGCATAATCATTATCATTACCATATTTAGGAGTCTTGTTTCTAACTAAATGAGCGATTAAATCATGCCCTTCAAAATTATCCTTCAAAGCCTGATTTAATTCAGCCATAGTAAATTTCTCTTCATCAAATACATTGTATTTGATAGCAGTTAAGGAATCCGTTATAGTTCCTATTCCTACTCCTTGTAAATAATTAGTATTATATCTAGCTCCACCAGCGTTATAATCTTTACCGCTCTTTATACAGTCATTAGTTATAACTGATAAAAATGGTGCAGGCATATATTTAGCATATATTTTTTCTATTTTATTAGAACCTTCTATTTTTATATCAACAAAATAATCTATTTGCTTTTTATAAGCCTCAAGTAATTCATCATAGGATTTAAAGTCTTCAGCATAACCTAATTTCAATCCTAATTGTTGATCACTAACCGCATCATATCCATTATTCAATGTTAATTCTAAAATCTTAGGTAAATTAAAATATCCAGTTAAGATATATGCTTCATTTCCAAAAGCTCCAGTCTCTACACAACCACTTGTTCCACCTTTACGAGCATCTTCTATAGTCTTTCCAGCATTTAACAACTCTTGTATTATAGCTTCTGTATTATAGAAAGCTGGTTGACCCCATCCTTTTCTAGAAATTTCACAAGCTCTTTTTAAAAATGCTTGAGGAGTCTTTTTAGATATTTGAACATTAGAACTTGGTTGTAACAACTTCATTTCATCCATACAATCCAATATTAAATAGCTTACATCATTAACTCCATCATGTCCATCCTCAGTAATACCACCAGTATTTATATTAGCAAAGTCTGTATAGGTACTACTTTCTTTCAATGTTATTCCTACCTTTGGTGGTGCAGGTTGATTGTTAAATTTAATCCATAAGGATTCTAATAACTCTAAAGCCTTTTCATCATCTAAATTTCCTTCCTTAACATCTTCCTTATAAAATGGATATAAGTGTTGGTCAAGTCTACCAGGGCTAAATGCATCCCATGGGTTTAGTTCTGTTGTAACTCCTAAATGAACAAACCAATACATTTGAATTGCTTGCCAATAAGTCTTTGGTTTATTTGCAGGAACAACTCTACAATTTTCTGCAATTTGTAAAAGTTCTTCTTTTCTTGCTTCATCAGTTTCTTTTTTAGCCAATTCATTTGCTAAATCTTCATATCTTTTTCCTAAAAGTATTATAGCCTCACATGATATCCTCATAGCTTTAAGTTGCTCTTCTTTCTCAATAGCTTCTTTATCATTTAAGAAATCTAAGTTCTTAATTTCTTCATCAATATCATCTATATGCTCTAAAAATCCTTTTTCATATATAGCCTTTGAACCTACAGTGTGTCCAGGTCCCCTTTGTTCCATAAATTCTGTAAACATTCCTGATTCATAGCATTTTTTCCATTCATCACTCATTGAATTTAGTATTCTTTCTCTTATTGAACGTTTCTCCCAATATGGAATTATCTTTTCTTTTTGTAATTTTAAATCTTTCTCATCAACTTTGAAACTTATTAAATCTCTTCCATTCATTACTTCCATATCTTCTAATGTATGACAACATAATTCTGGGAAAGTAGGTGCCATTTGAGGGCCGTCACCTTTTTCTCCTACTATTAATTCACCATCATTAATAGAAATTGTCTTATTCTCCATGAAATGTTTAAATGATAATGCTCTTAATTCTGGAATTGAAACAGAGCCTTCATATTTCAAATATGCATCAGTTATTAAATCAGCACGTTCCATGTATATTCTTGGTTCAATACTAAGACTTTGCTTCCTTAACTTTCTTATTCTTTCATTCATTCCTCTGTTTTCCATTTTTATCCCCCTATATAAATATTATTAAAGCCATTTTTATTGAAAAGATCTTTTATTTCTTCCATTCTCTTTTCAGTTGGAACACTCATTCTTTCATCTTGATAATCCAGCCCTAATCGCTCATACTTAGATGATCCTGCGCTATGATAAGGTAACAAATTTATTTGTTTAACTCTTATTTTATTTTTTACAAGCCAATCTGATACCTTTTGCATTTCTGATAAATCATCATTAATCTTTCCTATAATAGGTATTCTAATGTTTATATTAGTATCTAAATTATTTAATTTTATTAGATTATCAAGAATTACATCTAAGCCTTCACCTATGAATTCTAAATGTTTTTCTTTGTTAATCATTTTTATATCATATAAAAATGTATCTACATAATCGGCTATCTTTTCATATGATTCCCATGGAGCAAATCCACAAGTGTCTATATCAGCCTTTATTCCTAATCTATTAAGTTTCTTTAGCAAGTCTAATAAAAAGTCTGCCGATTGTGACATTACTTCACCACCTGATAAAGTTACTCCTCCACCAGATTCTTCATATAAAATAATATCTTTCCTTGCTTCTTCTACTAATTCATCAGTTGTATAATACTTGCCAGCTATTTCCAAAGCATCATATGCACAAAAATCTATGCATCTTCCGCAAGCCTTACATTTATCCCTGTCAAATAATATATCTCCATTTTCTCCTATAGACAAAGCTTCATTGGAACAAGCTTTAACACATGATCCACATTTCATACAACGTTCCTCATATCTCATTAGTTGAGGATTATAATTCTGACTTTCAGGATTATGGCACCACATGCAATGCAAACCACATCCTTTAAAAAATATTGTTGTTCTAATACCATCACCGTCATGGAGCGAAAATTTTTGAATATTTGTGACTAATGCTTTATCCATAAAATAACACGCCTTTCTTATTTTATAAAATTGATTCTAACTTTATAAAAATAATAAAAATAAATAGTTGGCTGCAAATCCAGCTACTGCTCCACCTATAAGTTGACATATAATTGCTTGTTTTACAAAATGATTTTGATCTAAAGCATCTAGCATAGCAATATGAGTACTTAAAAAACCACTCATGCAAATTCCCATACCTGTAAAAGTAGCTACTGTTCTTGCTGTAGCAAATCCTGCATCTATAAAGCCCTTTGTAAGTCCCATAGCACTACCAACAGCTCCTAAAGCTGTGAAAGGATATGCCAACAATTCTGGTACATTGAATCCCCATAAAAAGTTTGCTACCGGTAAGAAGTATGCCCCTACTCTAGGTAATAACTGAACTCCTTCATAAGCTACTCCTAGATACTCTCCTGCTTCTCCTGCTGGTCCAAATGTAAGTATCATAACAAAAGTACAAATTAAAACAGTTCCAGAAGCACAAGCAAGACCTAATTCAACTCCTGATTTTGCTCCTTCCATCATAGAACTCATAAATCTTTCAAAACTAGATCCATCTCTTATTTTTCTAAAATCTAAATTTGTGTCACCCTTAGTTTCTATTCTATATTTAGGATCTTCATTATAGTATCTCTTAGCTAAAAATAGCATTAATCTTACAGATACTATTCCTCCTATGATAGCTCCTATATTTCCTATCAATACTGCTGGAAAATACTCTTGACCTAAACTAAGCATATAGGCCGTAACTATTAATCCCATCCCAAAAGTTGTTCCTAAATTTGTATATGTAGCCTTTTCAGCTTTAGTAAAATATCTATCAAATCCTTCATCAGCTGCCAATGATAAGATAGCTGGATTATCTGATATATAGGTTGTTACAGCTCCTAATGCTGCTGCACCTGGTAAACCAAATAAAGGCCTCATAACTACTGATATCACTTTATTTATTAAGGCAATAACTCCAAATTCTGACATTATCGCAGCCACAGCTCCTGCTAATATTGCCACTGCCATAATATAAAATGACGTGTTCATAAGAACATCATGAGCTGTTTTCATCATTACACTAAAAACAACATCTATACCCATTGCGCTTCCTAAGTAAGAAAATAATGCGACAATTAAGGCTAGTGTTACAATTGTTTCCAAACTGACAGCTTTTTTTGTTCTCTTCTCTTTTTCTAAACTAATCTTTTGATCCATAACTATAAATCCCCCTTTAACTTTATTTTTATTTTTATTTATGTTTGTTAAAAAACAAACATAAATACATAAACATAGGTAAATGTAGAAATTTGATGATGTTATGTATATTTGTCTTTGTGTTTGTTAAAATCCAAACACAAAGTGTTAAAATTAGAATATTTACAAGTTTCTAATTTAAGTATACCAAATTAAAAGCTCTTGTCAATTCATTTTTATGAATATTATAACTTTATTTTCATTTTTGTAAATTTATTTTCATTTTATTCCTATTTGTATTTTATTTTCTATTTACTTTATGATATTATTTAGTTTGAAGTTAAATATAAACTAAAGAGGTGATATTTTGGATAATATAGAATCAAAAATTGGACAAAAAGCTAAAAATTTAAGAAATGCTAAACAGATTACCTTAAAAGAATTAAGTGAAAAGACAAATCTATCTGTTGGATATTTATCACAGTTTGAAAGAGGTATTAGCACTATAGCAGTAGATTCTTTAATTAAAATTGCAAAAGTATATGAAGTAGATCTGAATTATTTCTTCCCTACTTCAAATCTTATAGAAAATAAATCCATAATTATAAAAAGTTATGAACAAGAGGTCTTAGACGTTATAGGAAATAGTTTTATAGTGAAATTACTATCAAATGGAACACAAGACCACAAGCTTTATCCACGAATGGTGGAAATTCTTCCTAAATTTAGTCCTGAAAAAATTCAAGCTTATGCTCATGAAGGTGAAGAATTTGTATATGTATTGAAAGGCATTTTAACATTGATATCAGATGATGAAAAATATTTTTTATATCCTGGAGACTCTGCTCACTATTTTTCAACTAAAAATCACAACTGGACCAATGAAACAAATGAAACAGTCCAGTTATTATGTATATCAGTTCCTAATCCTTTTAATAAGGATTTTCAACAAGAAGAAAATAATACAAAAGATGATGATCTTGCATAAATATTTCTTAAATTATAGGATTAACTTTGAAAATAGCCTATCTTTTTTCATGGTTAATCCTATATTTTTATTGTTTTCTTAATAAAGGCTTGATAAACTTAGGTATTCTTTGATTTACTTTGATTTGATTTGATATATTTATTTAAAGCTAATATATAGCTATATTAGATATTATTCTCCAGTTTTACCCTCTTGTACTTTTTTCATATCCGTCGTATACTATAACAGTAGTCAGGAAGCGGCGGGGTGTAGCGCAGTTTGGTAGCGCACGTGGTTTGGGACCATGGGGCCGGGGGTTCAAATCCTCTCACCCCGACCATAGATTACAAAAAGGAATGAAGAACAATCTTCATTCCTTTTTTGTTTTGTATTTTAATTGTAATTCCTTTGTAACCTAATTGAAATATATTAGTTATATAATTTAAGAGATAGGCTTTTGCAGACTACACAACAATAAAGGGGTGACTTATAATGAAGATAAGAATTAAAATGAATAAAAACAAATTAACAAAAGTTTTTCTATCTTGCCTAGCTGCTGCTAGTGTGTTTACTTGTGGAACTACGGCATTGGCTAATAAAATATCAGTAAATATGCCGCCTAAAATATATCAAAGACAAACATCTAATCCTATTTCATCAGGTGTAACTCATGAACACATACAAAAATTTACTACTCAGGGTTGGTGGAATATCAATGTACTAAGGGTTAATCTAAATGATCCTTTTACAGATGTTCAAGGTATATTTAACAAAAATGGTATTTCTAGCAGAGATAAAGTAAGCTCTATGGTAACTAACTCTGGTGCAGTAGGGGGTATCAATGGAGATTTCTTTTTCTATGATCCTGTTGCAGGAAGTTTAGGAACACTAATTAATAAGGGAGAAATTGTTTCAACAAGAGCAGAACATGCCGAAAAATTACCTGGTATCTTTGTTGATGCATTAAATAACGCAAAGATAGATTACTTAACAAGACAAACTACTGCTACAAACTTAAGAACTGGAGATTCTATAAGCCCAAGCGCAGTTAACAGTATTATCCCAGACTTTAGTATAAATATTGTTTTAACTAGCGACTGGGGAGAAAAATCTATTGGAACTAAATATCATACTGATTTAGTCGAAGTACTTGTAATAGATGGCAAGGTAGCTGATGTAAGACAAGGTAAACCAGCAGTAACTATACCTGAAAATGCTTATGTTTTAGCTACTCGTGGAATTGATGCAGGTAAAATGATGAAATTTGCTGTTGGTGATCCTATTGAATTTAAAATCAATAGCAATATAGATATTAAAAATACTAACTTTGCTATTGGAGGCGGAGGATATATACTTAGAAATGGTGAATTACACAATCCTGATATAGTTTCTGGTGGAAATCAGCCAAGAACTGGAATTGGAATCACTAAAGACGGAAAACAATTACTCTTAGTTACTTTAGATGGTAGAGGTGGATCATTTAAAGGGGTAACGCAAGGAATGTTTGGAGCAATATTAAAGGATTTAGGTGCATATAACGCTCTAAATCTAGATGGTGGTGGTTCTACTACTATGGCGGTCAGACAACTTGATGAAGATAAATCAAAGTTAGTCAATACTCCTTCTGATGGGGGAGAAAGATACGTTGTAAATGGAGTAGGTGTTTTTGCTAATGCTCCTGTAGAAGAAGTATCTTATTTAAAAGTTTCAGCAATAGATAATAAGATGTTTTTAAATACAAGTAGAAAAATACAAGCAAAAGGATATGATAAACATCATAATCCAGTAAAAATAGATCCTTCAAATTTAACCTATCATTATGAAGGCGATAAGGGTGTACTTTCAGGAAATAACTTTAAAGCTCTTGCTCCTGGAAATGCGAAAATAATAGTAAAACATGGACAGGCTCAAGGAGAATTGAATTTAAAAATTTTAGATTCAGTTTCATATATAAATCCAAATGTTCCTAATCTATATATAGATAAAAACAGCCAAGCTGTACTTACTATGTTTTATGGAAAAAATAAAGACGGAATTCAACTACCTATATATCCACAAGACTTAAATTTTGAAATTACAAATGATATTGGAAAAGTAGAAAACAACACATTCTATAGTAATGATAATTCTGGTGGAGCTATATTAACTGGTAAACTAGGCAATGGGGTTGTAAGTTTTAAAGTTTATGTAGGCAATAGCGAAAAATCAATTCATCAACTTAATTCCTTAGAAAATATTAATTTTTCAGCTTACCCAACATCAATTATAGGAAGTGTTGGAATTGATCCTGATTTTAAAGTAGGAAGTTCTTCAATTAGATTAAAATATAATTTTTCTCAAGGAAGCGGTACAAGAGCTGCTTATATCAACTTTACAAACAATGGACAAGAAGGTTTACCTTTACCAGGAACTCCTACTAAATTGAGTTTATGGGTTAAAGGTGATAATAGTGGCAGTTGGCTAAGAGGAACTGTAGTTGACAGCAAAGCTAAAGAACATACAATTGATTTTGATAAATCAATTAACTGGACAGGCTGGGAATACAAAACAGCCGCTTTACCTAGTAATATATCTTATCCAGTAAAATTAACAAAAATATATTTAGCTGAAACAGATCCTTCTAAAAAAACTGTTAGTGAAATAAGTATTGATGGATTAACTGGATCATATCCTCCTAATTTAGGAGATATTAAAATACCTAGTCCACCTACTTTTAAAGATGAATTAAATGTTAGCAAACAAAAACAAGCTAATGGTTATTCCTTTAATGTAACTATTGAGCCTAAAGGAATAAATAAATTAGCTGGATATGATGCTTTATCAACTGTAAAAGCTAAAACTAGAAATAACGACTTTTCTATATTCTTAAATGGTTTATCTGTTGATTTTGTAAACTCTTTAAAAGGTAATACTTTATATGACGCTTCAGGTGGTTATACATCTAGAGATTTTAAAAACGGCCTATTTGTTCATCTAAAGACAACTGCTAAAGGAATTAGAGCAAGTGATCCTAAACAATGGAATAACTTATTCTACAGTGTCAACACTACAAAACATGACAATATATTCTTGTTATTAGACAGTCCTGTATGGGGAGGCAATGGTTTTAGTGATACTTTAGAAGCAGAACTATTACATGAATATTTATCAGAAACTAAGGATAAAGGCAAAAACATATTTGTAATTCATGGTGGAAGTTCTAACACATCAATACTAAAAGATGGAATTAGATATATTGAGTTAGACACAAGACCACTTAAAAATGCACAAGATATCAACAAACTATCCTCAGTAGATTTCATAGTAAATGGTTCAGAAGTAACTTACAAAACAAATTCAATGTTTGGCAAGTAAAAAACATACAATAAAAAAGAAGCCCTAGGGCTTCTTTTTTTT
>CAZMMV010000041.1:0-14157 GCA_964567475.1 uncultured Tissierellaceae bacterium
CTTGTTTTACTTTTATATACATATCTTCATTTGTTTCAAACATATCATAATTTACTTTTATTCCATATTCTTTTTCAAAATCCTTAACTACATCTTTATCAATATAGTCTCCCCAGTTATATACATTTATATGAGGTTTTTCATCTCCACATCCTACAGTTATAGTTCCTATAGTTAATATCAAAGTCATTAAAATTATTATCTTTTTCATTTTATTTAAGCACCCCTTTCAAATTGTTCTTTGTCTGCCCTTTTGTTTATGATTAAAAGTAAGACTAATAATGAAACAAACATTAAAGTTGATAAGGCATTTATTGTTGGATTAATTCCACGTTTAGACATTGAAAATATTGTTATACTTAAGTTTGTAAAACCTCCGCCTGTATTGAAAAAACTAATTACAAAATCATCTACTGACAATGTAAATGCTATTAATGCACCTGTTACTATCCCCGGCATTATCTCGGGTATAACTACCTTCCTTAATGCATAAAAAGGAGTTGCTCCTAGATCCATTGCTGCTTCAGCTAAATGTTTATTCATATGCTTTAATTTTGGTAATACAGATAATATAACATAAGGTATACAAAATACTATATGAGATAGAAGCATAGTTATAATACCAAAATCTATTCTTAAAAATCTAAATAATGCCATTAAAGATACTGCAGTAACTATATCTGGATTTAATACTGGAAGATAATTTAAATTCAAAATTATCTTTTTTCTAAATCCCGGAATATCCGATATACCTATTGCTGCAAAAGTACCTATTACTGTGGAGATTACCGTTGAAAGTACTGCTATAAGTATAGTGTTATATAATGCCTTTAATATTTCAGCATCTTTAAATAATTCTATATACCATTTAAATGTAAAGCCAGCCCATATTCCTCTAGATTTTGAATTGTTAAAGGAAAATATTATTAATATAACAATAGGAGTATATAAAAATAAAAATATTAAAAATGTATATAGTTTTTCAGCTCCTCGTCTTACCACAGCCCTCCACCTCCTCCTTCTTTTTCTTTATCAAACTTAGATGTAATAGCTGTACTTATAAATATAAATATCATTAGTATTATTGACATTGTAGAACCAAAATGCCAATCACCGGTCCATCTAAATTGTTGTTCTATTAGATTTCCTATTAAATTGTATTTATTGCCTCCTAGCAGACTAGATATAACAAATGTACTTAATGCTGGAATAAATACCATAGTAATTCCAGTAGCCACGCCTGGAAGACTTAATGGAAAAACTACTTTCATAAAAGTTTGGAAACTATTTGCTCCTAAGTCTTGTGCAGCTTCTATTAAATGTTTATCTAGTTTATCTAAAACAGAATATATAGGCAATACCATAAATGGTAAAAAGTTATATACCATCCCAAGCAAAACTGCCTTGTCATTATATAATAAATCTAAAGGTTGTAATCCTATTTTTGTAACTATTTGATTTATAAAACCATTCTTACCAAGTAATGTTAACCAAGCATAAGTTCTCAGTAAAAAATTCATCCACATAGGTATTACAAACATTAAAATCATTACATTTCTCTTTCTGGCTTTCTTTTTAGATATTATATAGGACATTGGATATCCTAATATAAGACAAACTACTGTGGATATAAATGCTAAGTTTACTGATCTTCCTAGTACCTTTAAATAAGACGGTGTTAAAAACCTTCTAAAATTGTCTAAAGAAAATTTAAATGTGGAGAAGTTTTGACTATCTCCTACTGTTAAACCATAATATAATACTAGTAAAAGCGGAATTAATATAAATATGGCCATCCATATAATATATGGATAAGAGTTTTTTTTCATATTCATATCTCTACCACCTTCCTCATTATATGAATATTTTCAGGTAATATATTCATTCCTATTTCTGTTCCTTCCTCTTTCATTATCGTACTATGAATCATCCAATTAAAGTCCAAACTTTTTACCATCATTTCATAGTGAACTCCTTTAAATGTAACACTATCTACTATTCCAGTAATAGCTCCCTCTTTCTTAGAAACCACTTCAATATCCTCTGGTCTTATTACAACATCTATATTTTCATTCTTTTTAAATCCTTTATCTACACATACAAATTTTTTCCCTGCAAAACTTACTAAAAAATCCTCATTCATAATTCCATCTATTATATTACTTTCTCCAATAAACTCAGCTACAAATGCATTTTGTGGTTCATTATAAATATCTACTGGTGTACCTATTTGTTGTACCTTTCCTTTATCCATTACAACTATTGTATCTGACATAGTTAATGCTTCTTCTTGATCGTGAGTTACATATATAAATGTTATACCCACTCTTTGTTGTATGTTTTTAAGCTCTGTTTGCATGTCTTTCCTTAATTTTAAATCTAGAGCCCCAAGGGGTTCGTCTAGCAAAAGAACCTCTGGTTCGTTAACTAATGCTCTGGCAATAGCAATCCTCTGCTGCTGTCCACCACTTAATGATTCTATATCTCTATTTTCAAATCCTTGTAAATTTACTAATCTAAGCATTTCTTTTACTTTCTTTTCTATTTCGTCCTTTGGCATCTTCTTTATTTTTAATCCAAATGCTATATTATCAAATATATTTAAATGTGGAAATAAAGCATATCTTTGGAACACTGTATTTATCTGTCTTTTATATGGAGGAACTTTCGTTATTTCCTTTTCTTCAAAATAAACCTTACCTTGACTAGGTTCCTCAAAACCTCCTATAATCCTAAGTGTAGTAGTCTTTCCACATCCACTAGGTCCTAACAATGTTAAAAATTCATTTTGTCTTATATTCAGATTTATATCATCTAATACTGTTACTTCATTATATTTTTTTGATATATTTTTTAATTCTATAATATTCATATCTTTTCCCCTCCATATCTTAAAAACTAGGTGGTGTACTCACCCAAATAATAATTGCCTTAGTCTTTCCTGCATTTTCGATAAAATGGTTTAAATTAGCCCTATGATAAAAGCTCTCTCCCTTTTTAACTTTATATTTTTTATTAGCCATATTAATAAAAATACTTCCATTTACTACATACCCAAACTCTTCTCCTTCATAAGGTTCCATTTCCTTAGATTTTCCTCCAGGTTGGATTTCTATAAGTATAGGCTCCATAGCATTCTTCTGTGCATTTGGTATTATCCATTTTAATTTATACTTTAATTCTTCATTTTCTGTTTCAAATGCATCTTCCTTAGAGAAAACTATTTTTTCATCTATGCTTTCACTAAAAAACTTTTGTAAATTTGTACCTAAGCCCTCTAATATATTGACTAAAGTTGCTATGGAAGGAGATGTTAAATCTCTTTCTACTTGAGAAATAAATCCCTTAGTTAGCTCTGATCTCTCTGCCAATTCTTCTTGAGTTAAAGAATTTTGAAGTCTAAGGGTCTTGATTTTTTCTCCAATTCCCATTAAATACACCTCCCATTAAATACTCCTATATTAAACTATTAGTTTATAATTACTAAACTTTCTCTATGACTTCCCTATTATATAAAAAATTAGTATAAAAAGTCAAGAGTTTTTTTAATTTAGTTTCTAACTCAATCGCTTATTTACAACTTTACATAATCATTTAAATACTAATAGTTTAGTATGTGTATACTTCACACTAATAATCCTTGATTTTCTTTATTATTGCTAAATAAAAAAATCTGTAATAAAGAATTTTTATTCTTTATTACAGATTTTTATCTTTTCAAATCATATTAAAAGCATCACCAGCTACCACCAGCACCGCCGCCACCGGAACGTCCGCCACCGCCAGATGATCCACCACCTCTGCCTCCGCCACTACCTCTTCCAATACTTCTTAATAAGCTATAGGTTATCATCCCTCTAAAAAAGCTAAAATCTATTATTAAAAATATAATTATAGCTATTACCATTAAGATTCTAAGAAAAGGTGATCCAGTACTTGCTACTGGAATTGGATTTTCAATTTCTTTTTTATTATCAAGGCTTATATTATATTCCTTTTCTAAGCCAAGTAATACTTGATTAAATCCTGCTAATACTCCCTCAGAGTATCTTTCTTCTTGAAAATAGGGTATCATATGATCTTCTATAATTCTCTTAGTTATACTATCTGGAAATGGTCCTTCTAAACCATATCCTACTTCTATCCATATTTCTCCATCATTGGGAGCTATGAGAATTAACATACCATTGTCATGTTTCCTACTTCCTATTTCCCATTTCTTAAAAATTGCTGTTGCATAAGAATTCTTATCTATATTCCCTAAGGAATCAACTGTAGCTACAACTATTTGAGCTCCTGTGTTTTCATATATATATTTATTTGTATTTACTATATAATCTTTCACATTTCTGTCTATTATATTTGCCTCATCATAGATATAAAATTCATTTGTAGCATTAGGTAATTTATCCTTAGCATATACTCCTGTTGATATAATACTAATTACAAGAAGAATAAGAAAAAATAACTTCTTTTTATTCATTTAAAGCACCCCTAAAATTTTACTTCTGGTACTTCTGCATCTGCTTCATTGATCTCAAAGTATTGTTTTTGATCAAAATTAAATATTCCAGCTATTATTTTAGTTGGGAACCTTTTAATTTTTTTATTATACTCTCGAACAACTTCATTGTATCTCATTCTTTCTGTTGCAATTCTATTTTCTGTTCCAGATAACTCTGCTTGAAAATCTCTAAAATTTTCACTAGCTTTTAAATCCGGATAATTCTCAACTATTACATTTAAACTCTTCATAGCACTGGATAATCCAGCTTCTGCCTCTTCATACTCTTCAGGTGTGCTTGCTCCTGAATATCTTGTTCTAGCCTCTGATATCTTTTCTATTACTTCTTTTTCATGAGAAGCATATCCCTTTACGGTCTCTAGTAAGCTTGGTATCAAATCAGCCCTACGTTTTAATTGATTTTCAACTTGAGCCCAAGCACCATCTACATTTTCATTTAATGAAACTAATCCATTATATGAAGTTGCTAACATAATAGCAAAAACTACCACTATAGCTATTATAACAAATATTGGTTTTCCTTTCATTGCAATTCCTCCTCTATTCTATAATCGTTACTTTCATTTCTTCTAAAGCATTATCAATCAATTCTTCAACATTGATTTCTTTCTCTGAAGCTTCTATATCTTTTAATTTTGGTTTCGTAACAGGATGTTTTGGTAAAAATACCGTACAGCAATCTTCATAAGGTAATATAGAAGTCTCAAATGTCTCTATGTCTTTTGCTATATCCACTATATCTACCTTATCTAAACCTATTAAGGGTCTAAGTACAGGTATATCAACTGCACTATTGGTTACATTAATGCCCTGTATAGTTTGACTTGCTACCTGACCTAAAGATTCACCAGTAATTAATGCATCCATATCGTTTTCCTTGGCTACCCTTTCTGCTATTTTCATCATAAACCTTCTTGAAAGTATAGTCATCTCTCTTTCATTACAGTTTTCATTTATAGCTTTTTGAATTTCTATTATATTTACACTATACACTTTTATTTTACCAGTATATCTTGACAATATATTGGCTAATTCTTTAACCTTTTCTTCAGCTCTTTCGCTAGTAAAAGGATATGAATGATAATGTATCCCTGATATTTCTAAACCTCTTTTAGCCATCAAAAAACCTGCTACAGGACTATCTATACCCCCAGATAAGAGAAGTAAACCTTTTCCACTTGTTCCCGTAGGCATTCCTGCTCTACCATCAATTCTTTTGGTGTATAAATATGTTGATTCATTTTTAATATCTATATAAACATACATATCTGGATTGTGGACATCTACTGTTAAATCAGGGAAATTTCTTAATATAAATCCTCCCATTTTATTATTAAATTCTGGTGATTTTATAGGGAATCTTTTATCAATTCTTTTAGTCACTACTTTAAATGTATTGACTTGTCTTTCTTTCATTGTTTCCCTTATAATTTCTAGTACTCCCTCTTTCATTTCATCTATTTCTTTATTGACTTTAATACATGGACTAATATAAACAATTCCAAATACATTTTTTAATCTGTTAATCATTTGATCTAATTTATCTTTTTCAGATGCTATATATATTTTGCCTTGTTCCTTGTATATCTCTTCAAATCCAATATCTTTTATAACCTTTCTCATTCTCTTTATTAGCTGATCTTCAAAATACCTTCTATTTAATTTTTTTAAAGCAGCTTCTCCTACACTTATAGATAATACTCTCTCCATTTTTTCACCTCATGATTATTTTTCTGATTTCTTTTACAGATTTCTTCAATATTTTTATTGTGTATTCTAAATCCTCTTTTGTGTTTTCGTAGGAAAAACAAAATCTAATAGCTCCTTCTACTTCTATATCATTTAATCCAATACTCTTGAGTACATAAGATTTATCTTTACTATTAGAAGAACAGGCTGATGATGTAGATACATATATTTCCTTTTCTTCTAAGTAATGAAGTAAAACCTCTCCTCTAACATGATTAAAAGAAACATTTAAAATATAAGGAGAAGATTCTTGATCTACTGGTGTATTGAATTTTATATTGTCTATTTCTTCTTCTATTCTTCTTTTAAAATATTTCTTCAAATTTAATACATATTCTCTTTCTTCTTTATATTTACTTTCCATTATATTTATAGCTTTTCCCAAACCAATTATCCCTACTAAATTTTCAGTTCCAGAACGCATACCTTTTTCTTGATTTCCACCATATATAATAGGAGACAATCTATGTTTTTTATCTATATATAAACCTCCTATTCCCTTAGGACCATAAATCTTGTGACCACTAAAAGAATAAGTATCTATTCCCCAAGATTTTAAAAATATATCTACTTTAGCAAAAGCTTGTATCCCATCAACATGAAATAAAGCCTTTGAATTCTTTTTGTTTATAATATTTTTAACTTTTGAAATTGGTTCTATACTTCCTATTTCATTATTTACATGCATAATAGAAACTAATATTGTATCTTCTCTTATCTCTTTTTCTAACTCTTCTAAGGAAATCAATCCCTTGTCATCCACATCTAAATAAGTAACACTATAACCTTCCTCTTCATAATATTTCATTAAATTTAATACTGAAGGATGTTCTATCTTTGTTGTTACTATATGTTTACCTTGTCTATTATATTTATTTACTATGCTTTGAATAGCAGTATTATTACTTTCTGTTCCCCCTGATGTAAAATATATTTCATCTCTATTAACTTTTAAAAATCTTGCTATATCTTCTCTAATTTTTTTAATTCTCTTTTCTGAATTCAAACCAAGTCTATGAAGAGATGAAGGATTACCAAAATCATTAGCCATACTTTCAGTAATAGCCTCTATAACTTCCTTTCTTGGTTTTGTAGTAGAACAGTTGTCTAAATATATCAAATGATTACACCTCTTTTTTAATATCCTAGTTCTTCATCTATCAAATAAACATGTATATTAGTTTGTCCTGGATTTTTGTGAATGATTGTTTCAATCTTACATATTCTATCTGGTGAGTTGCAATCACTGCACTTACCAGTATGAACACATGGAGTATTTAATTTTAGTCTTTTTGCATTCTTAGGAGCAGCTATTGTATCTATTCTTATTTTTGCTGCCTCATAATCATCACATATCTTATTTTTCCCTACTATTACAAATACATCCCTATGACCAAAAAACATAGAGGATACTCTATTTCCATTTCCATCTACATTTACAAACTTTCCATCCATTGTTAAAGCGTTGGTGCTAGTTAAATATATATCTGAATCCTTTGCTTTATTTATAGGATTTTCTACATCTTTTCTCCAATGCCAAAAAACACTATTTCCTTTCTTTTTTAATTCTTCATATACCTCCAGTTCCTCTATAGTAATAGATCCACCTATACCCACACTATCTTGTTTTTTAATTTCAGATATCAATTTTTCTTTTGCTTCTCTTTTATTATTAAATATCTTTACTGTAAATCCATTTTTAGTAAGTGTATTCTCTAATTGAGTAAATATATCTTTCAAAAAATCTCCCCCTAATAATATCTGCTATTCTTATATTATATAAGATTTTTGTATTTTATTAAAGTCTTATTAATTTAAACGATTATTTCACCATTGCCATTATATAAATTTAATGTCGAAACAAAGTCGATAAATGTTGCTTTTCTTCGAAAAAGCTCTTGCATATTATAATTAAATTTGCTATAATTTAATTGTGGTTATCCCCCTGGTAACCCAAAATAAGATCTCTATTCCCAATACCCCTTTTGAACGGTTTATTTACATCCGAACGGAATGGATGAAGACCCCATTGAGGGGTCTCTTTTTTTATATTATTAAAATAAAAAACATAATCTTTTAAAATTAAGGAGAGTTCAATATTGAACTCTCCTTAATTTTAAAATCCTTTTATATTAAAAGTCTTAGAAGATACTATTTCAGTATTCTCAGTAGATCCAAATCCTAAGAATTTCACTTCTGGATATACCTTTCCAAAAGAATAATTTAATATTACCTTATTATTTGCCTTTTTACTCAAATACTTATATATAAGAAAATCTATATTTTTAGTTTCTTTCCATAAGTAAGTTTCACTCCAGATTCTATCTTTATTGTTATAATATCTGCTAAATAATCTGTTTAATTCAACCCAAATAATCCAAAGTCTATTATTATATAATATTATTGTTGGATATGCTGGAGTACCTTCATTAGACAAACTATCTTCACTTATCTTCCTTAATCCTCCTTCTGTATCTAAAAATTTTTCATGTTTTACCACTAGATTTTCATTTACATATTCACAATAAGTAAAATAATAATTATCAATTGTTTTTATCACATCTAAAAATAGCTTTTCTCTATCTGTCTCAATTAATTTAATTGATTTCCCCCATTTTAATTCTTTAAAATTAAATTTCTTTATGATTATATCTTTATTCATATTAATATATGACAATATAATATGGCCTTTTTCACTTATTACTCTAATTGGATTAAGAATCTTTTTAGCTTCTATCTCTTCTGGTATAAATGTATCCCATACCTTACCATTGTAATAATGATGATATATAATATACTTACCACTCTCTTTTGACATCATGCAGTATATTATATTAATCTTCTTGTCTTTTACCAATATATTTAACTCATATACTTCCGGAATTGCTTGTCTTGTTAATTTAACTTCCTCTATTTTATCTTCTTTTATAATTTTTAAAATCAAATTCATTTCTTTATTTTGATATATAAAATAGATATCACCTAATGGCCCTATGCTTATATCATATTCTTCTAAAATATCT
Organism: uncultured Tissierellaceae bacterium; assembly: GCA_964567475.1. Lineage (GTDB taxonomy): Bacteria > Bacillota > Clostridia > Tissierellales > Tissierellaceae > CAZMMV01. The sequence goes on from CAZMMV010000041.1 coordinate 9,298, forward strand.
TCACACAAATTTTCTTTCATATTATCTTCTATATTTCCAACTATCTTTTCAATTATAACTTTATTTTGTGATTTTCTAAACAATAATATATTCTTTTCATCCTTTTCTACAATCATCCATTTATCTGTATAAAAACTCATTTAAACACCACCTTGTATATTATATAAGTATCTAATAAAAAAAGTCGCTTTAATAATTAATATTGCTTTAATGAGTTTTATATTACTATTTTTTATTTGTAACACAAATACCAGTTAAAGAATATATTAAGATTGAGAACTAAATTAAAAAAGGAGGAAACAAAATGAGTTCAAATATATTACCAGAAGATATTACTCAAAATATTACCGATAGATGTTGTACTGGTACTTCAGGCTGTGAATGGGATGGTACTTTAAGAAGAGTAGTTACCGAGCCAGTATATGTACAAAAGGTCTATGATGCTACTCTAGTTCAACTGCAAGCTCTAAGTACGGTTAACAGTATTCAATTCACTCCAAGAATAGGTGCTAATTCAAGAATAACTAGAGTTTTAGATATTAGATGTAAAAGGTTTTTCAATCCTGCCAATATCAATGATCCACGTAACCTAGTTGTAGATCCTGAAACTATACTTTCAGGAGGAGAATTTGTAAAGAAACCAAATGGTGAATTTGTTGAAGTAGTAGGTCCAGATGGTCTAACTAGTCAAAAAATAATTTATGCTGATACTTCAGAATGTGATCATATAGGCAGAGGTACTCCTGTGTTTGGTACACAAAGAATACTTCTTAAGGGAAATGTATTTTTAGAAATTGATGTATTGGTTATTGATTCTCGTGGACGAAGAAGTAAAGTTACTTTATCATCTAATGTTCCTATAGCACCAATTAATGCACCTATAATCTTAACTAATTTTTTTGAATTATGTGTCCCTTCAGTATTTGGAGGAGCATATTTCCCAAGATTTGCTGAATTCTGTAACATCTTATGTGAAACAAGATTAGCTACAAACAGCATTTCAAGAGATATCCGTATATGTCCAGAAACTGGAGAAGTAAGAATAGATTTAATAATTGCCATTTGTATTTCATGCGAAAAGAAAATCATAGTTCCTGTTCAATTATGTGTTCTTTCAACTGGATTTACAGAAATTTCTCCTGAAACTTCACCTATTTGTACAACATTCCCAACCCTATTCCCAAAACAAATAGATGAAAATAGTGTACAGCCATTACCTGATAATCCTTGCAAAAGAGACGTAGAAGGTTTAGATGTAGAAGATTTAGATGAAGATAAGTATTACCAAAATTAATGTTTAATTATAAAAAAATCCATCTTAATTTTTTTAAGATGGATTTTTTATTGTATATTTAATTTATTAGTCTTTCTATTTAAAATTTTAGACGCGATAATTGAAATAATTATTGCTGTTGTCAGTCTAAGACCTAATAAAAGCCAAAGATTTGCCCCTATTACTACAAATAAAAGTGTATCCTCTACTACTGCATGACAAGCAATCAAAAAAATCATTATAACATATAAGTCTTTCTTACTTAAATTGTTATCCTCAGTACTTTCAATTATTATTCCAGCTCCATAAGATAATCCAAAAAATAATCCAATAATTAAAGGAAAAGTTGCCTCATCTGAAATATTTAAAGATTTAAATAGATAATTTAATTTCTTTGACATTTTATCTAATATACTAGAATCCTTTAATAATTGCATTACTATCATTAATGGAATTATTATTTTAGCCAATGTAAGTACTGAACCTAAAGAACCAGAGATACTGTCTTTAAAATACAATGAAAAATCCATATTTACCTCCTATAAAATTATACTTAAAATTAATCCAAAAATTACTGCTAGTCCTATTCTTATGGAAACTACCATCAGTAAACTAACTCCTGTTTTTTTGCAAACTGCCGATTCTAAAAACAAACTATGGGAAAATGATAACATTACCGAAAGAATCGTTATCTGCTTTACTGTTAATGATAAACTTGTTATAGCTCCTATGGCTGCATATAAGTTTACAAAGTTTCCTAGTACTAAGACTATAGAGGCTTCACCTGGTAAGCCTATTAGACTCATAGCTGGGGTTAGCCGATTAGAAATAATATCTAACATTGGAGTCATTTTTAAAAATGTAATAAAAAAATATACTGGCACAACAATCTTAGTTAAACTCCAAAGAGTAATTAAGCCTTTTTGAAATCCTTTTTTAATGCTATTTGTATACATTTTATCGTCACCATAACCTTTATTTATTTTGTTCTATATTATTTAAAAAGTATAATATATAATCTGTTATAAATCTTATTTCTTCTTGAGATGTATTCTTTCTATCTAAGGCATATATTATATACTCTCTAAACTCTTTTATGTTCTTGAAAGGTAAATCTATTAAAGATAAAAGCTTTCTCATTCTGCTTCTTCTTTCAATATTGGACATCTTAGACATAGATCTTGAAATATACTTAATTAATGAATCTATAGATTGTTCTAAATAAAAATCTGAAGTTATTTCATCATCTTTTGCAAATAATAAGTCTATATTTGATAAATTATAATCATTATAATAAACTAATATATCTTTAGTATATAAAAACATATCAACTAATTCCTTATCTTCAAAATCTTTTCTTTCTATGGCTTCTTTATTTAACTCTTCAAATTCAGATACATACTGGAATGTTTCTTTCTCACTTTTTTCTATCTTTTCATTACTTTTATTTAAAAAATCATCTATTAAATCTTTATCATTATTTTCAATAACTTTATTCCATTCCGTAAGAAATTCCTCTAATTCTATTGAAATAGGAGCTTCTATACTAAGATATATAGAAATTATCATATTATAAGTCAAACCTAATATTAATATAAAATTATATAATTCATTTAATTCATTTGTTATTTTTGCTAATTCTTCTACTATTTTATTTAGTTCATCCACGGTCTTTTCATGAAAACTTATCTTTTTAAATTTTTCTATTTCAATAAAATAATAATCAAAGTTTATACCATATCCATATTGCAATGAACTATCCCATTGTCTTTTATAATAATTTATTTTATCTTCTACTTTTGATTTACTTATATTACTTAAATTTCTAATTAATGAATCTTTTATTATATTAAAGTATTTATCTTTTGTAAGTCTCATTGGTAAAGAATAGACTATTTCAGAAATAATGTAATTATAGCTTCTATAATCTTCCTTTGACAACTCTAATCTTTGTTGGATTGACACTATTATTTTTTCTATACTAATTTCTCTTAGGTCCTTTTTATTACTAGTTTTAGATTTAATCTTTATTTCATACTGATTAATAATTTGTTCTATATAAGATAATTCTATAAAATATCCTTCAGTTATCTTAGCTAAATTATATAAATCCTTTCTAATATCTAAAGCCTCACTTAGAAAACTCTTATTTTCCCCTTCATCTACTGAAAAGTTTATTAGTTTAATTGCTCTTTGTATATATTGTTTAAATATATCTTTTTCTGAGATATTCTTTAAAAAGTTTAATTCTGTATTATCTTCTAAAATAGATTTTAATGTTAATATTGCATTAAATGCATTTAGGTAACTTGATTCCTTTATTCCCTTTAATTTGCTTTTATTTAAATTAATTATATTCTCTTTAAGTTCATTGTTAGTTAATTTAGAAATCTCCTGTCCATAATCTTCCATTACTTATTGCTCCTCTCTTAATACTTTTGATTTTATATAAATTAAAATGTATAATTAATATAACAATAATTCAATTATAACATAATAAAGGCATAGGGTGAATTCATATGGAAATTATTATTAACGAAATCAGTCACAATTTAAATATTCAACAATATATTAAGGATAAAAACTCCTGTTTTTTAGACATTGAAACCACTGGATTAAATAGAAACAAACAAATAATATACCTAATAGGAGTATTGTATTATGATTTACAAAATAATTCATGGATTCTAAAACAATATTTTACAAATACAATAGAAAAGGAAGCTGACTTACTAAACATTTTTATAAAAGAAATCTCTTCTTTTACCACTATAATTACTTATAATGGAGATAATTTTGATATTCCATTTATAAATCATAGATTAAAGTATAATAATATTGATGATTTTATAAGTAAAGACAAATCCTTTGATTTATATACAATCATAAGAAATAATAGAAAGTTTTTAGACTTAGATAATCTAAAATTAAAAACTATTGAAGAAAGCTTAGGATTTTATAGAGAGGATAAATACTCAGGTTTTGACTGTATAGCTTTATATTATGAATATATAAAATCCCATGATCTTAGTTTAAAAGAAAATATACTTAAACATAATTATGATGATTTGATACATATGCTAGATATAATTCAAATATTAGATGTTATAGATAATAAAAAAAGTATCTATCTTAGTTTAAATAATAACTATAATAAATTTACAATAGAATATCTTGACTTTTCTAATGATATACTAGAAATATCCCTTAAGACCAGTATTCCCTTTAAAAGAAACATTGTATACTTTTCAAAAAATTATAGTATATCTAGTAAAAACCTTGTAAATATAAAAATTTCTATAGATATTAATTATGCTTATATAGCCAAAAACAAGAAATGTGCTTATATTAATATAGAAGATTATACTAACATTATTAATGTCCATGAATATAATATTTCTTCAAATATCCTTATTTTAGTTGTAGAAAAAGATTATTGCATAAAAAACATAAAAGAGCTATTAGAATCAATACTAAAAGAACTTGTTTATGAAAAAATAATATTTTAAGTCACTAAAACAATATAAATAAAAAACAGACTATATTATTTAAATAATATAGTCTGTTTTTTTATGGTGACCCCACCG
>CAZMMV010000042.1:0-14150 GCA_964567475.1 uncultured Tissierellaceae bacterium
TACTTAATTAATAAATGTAATATACCAACTATTATAGAACTTCCAACTCCATATACTAACACTGGTCCCGCTATTATAAACATCTTAGACGCCACACCAAATATAAATCCTTCTGTTTTAAATTCCATAGCTGGAGAAACCATTGCGTTTGAAAACCCTGTAATAGGTATTGTAGCTCCAGCTCCACCTATTTTACCTATTTGGTCATATACGCCTAATCCAGTCAGAAAAGCACCAATAAATACTAGTATAATAGAAGTAGCTGAAGCAACAGATTCTTTACTTAATCCATAGCTTGTAAGTATATTTATAATCAATTGTCCAAATGTACAAATACCTCCTCCTACAAGAAATGCAAATATAATATTTTTCATATAAGTTGGCTTTGGAACCTTTTTGTGTGCATATTTTTCATAATCTTTCTTATTTTTATTTTCCATAATAGACTCCCCTCTTGTATTTTTAAATAAATATCCAGTAGTATAAAGAACCTACTAGCTTTCCAAGCATTAAAGTAAATATTATATATTTTAATTTTGTTTTAATCTTAAATTTGTTTGTTAAAATTGGGATTACATTTAAAACCTCGGCTAAAGCAGATGAAAACAACCCTATAAATGTACCATAAATAAGTCCTAGAACAATGGTAATATTCTTATTTATATTCAAATGTAATCCTGAAAAATAAGTTATATTAAATATAATAAAACCTAAAATAATGCTCCAATAATAGACTTTAATATATTTATTAGTTATTGTAAGTTGAGCTAATCTTGGTACTACCTGTAAAATAGTAATAAACGCTGCTGCTGCTGTACCAACACCAACACCTCCACCAAAACCTATTAAAACTAATAATATTTTTTTCATTATATTCTTCCTTTATTTTTCTTTATTATTTTTAACCTCTCCTATTATTTGCTGCTCCATGTCTTGATTATACATATAAAGTTCTATTTCCATAGGACCAGGCTCCTTTCTCCTTCTTTTACTAGAACTAAATATCCTAGTAAAAAATGTAATTACTCCTACTCCTAAACCTATTGAATATGGTATAGCCATAATTAATGGGTTTTTACTTTTTTCTCCAGTAAATGTGTAATATATTCCTCGCAAAGATGCTCTAGAATCAACATCTTCGTGAAAATTTATTATAGCTATACTAGCTCCAAAAAAAAGTACTGTACATACTAATATAACCTTTATAATCTCAATAAGTTTGTTTTCCGCCTCTTGAGATTTATATTCAATTAAAATTTCAGTCTCTCCTATCATATCTAAATCAATATTTGAAACTTTGCTAAGAACCTTTTCAACAATTTCTGTAGATGTTATACAATCCCAATCTTCAATATTGCTTTTTCCCTTTACTCTTACCTTTTCAACTTTTTCTTTTATTCCCTTGTTTAAACAATATACCTCCCCTAAATCTTTTATTATTATGTCTTTGCCTAATTCAATAGTCTTCTTTTTTTCCATTTTAAAATATACTTTTTCTTTATCCATAAGTCTCCATCCATGTAACTATATTTTCTACAAAATAAGCCTTCTTAGGTATTTCCTGATTAGTAATTTCTTCTTTGTATATTAAAAACCCAGTTAAAAGTATTATCCCCATTGTTAGCAAAACAATCATTGTTTTATACTTTGTTTTTTTTATTTCCATATAACCACTCCATTCTAAATTTATTATTTACACATTTTGTTTTTTCATACAAAAAAAAGGCATATATTATGCCTTTATAAGTTTTTCCTCATTTTTTGAATTATTTTCTTTTCAATACGAGATACCTGTACCTGTGAGATTCCCAATATATTAGCTACCTCAGTTTGAGTTTTATCCTTAAAATATCTTAAGATAATTACCTGCCTATCTCTAGGTTTTAATTTTGATAATGCATCCTTTAACATTATATTATCAATTACATCTTTATCATCCACTTCTTTATCACTTATCTTATCTATTAAAAAAATTGGTGCCCCATCACTTTGGTAAACTATGTCATAAAGATAATTTGGATGATATGATGCTTCATAAGCCATAACAATTTCTTCTTTATCTAAGCCAACTTCTTTAGATATTTCTTCAATCGTAGGATCTCTACCTAATTCTTTTAAAAGCTTTTCTTCGGCTCCCTTAGCTCTAGCTGCATTTTGCTTTAAAGATCTGCTTACTTTTATTAATCCATCATCTCTTAAAAATCTCTTTATTTCCCCTATAATCATGGGAACAGCATATGTAGAGAATTTTACTCCAAAGGAGGTATCAAATTTATCTATGGCCTTTAGTAAACCTATACTTCCTATTTGAAATAAATCATCTACTTCATATCCTCTATTTGTAAAACGCCTCAACACTGACCTTATTAAACCTAAATTGTGAGATACAAGAATATCCTTAGCCTCTCTAGAACCATTTTGAGATTCCTCAATAAGTTCCATAGTTTCTTCATGGGATAGTAAGACACTTTTTTCACTACTTAAACTCATGATATCTACTCCCCATCATTGAGACTTTTAAATCTTTTTGTCATAGTCACTTTTGTTCCCTTTCCCTTAATACTTTCTATCTTTAAGCTATCCATGAATGTCTCCATAACAGTAAAACCCATTCCTGACCTCTCTAAATTTGGCTTAGAGGTGTAAAATGGTTCGATTGCTTGGTCAATATCTCCGATACCCATTCCCTTATCCTCTATTGTTATTTCTATCTCATTATCTACAATTTTAGCTTCTAATATTACTAAGCCCTCTCTATATTCATAACCATGTATAATAGCGTTTGTAACGGCCTCAGACACTGCTGTTTTTATATCTGATAATTCTTCCAAAGTCGGATCTAATTGAGATGCGAAAGCTGCTGCTACTACTCTTGCAAAGGATTCATTTTTAGATTTACTTAAAAACTCCAATTTCATATGATTATTATTCATTATTCTCATCCCCTTATAGATTTTTTATAGCTAATTCAATACTTGAATACACATTAATAATCTTTAATAACCCAGACATTTTTAAAATCTTATCTACATAATTATTGTCATTAACTATTACAACCTTACCATTTTCTTCTATACAGTTCTTATATCTGCCCATTACAAGACCTATTCCTGAACTATCCATAAAAGTTAACCCTCTCAAATCTAATATAATATTCTTGATCTTATGATTAGAATACTCTTGGTCTATTTTCTTTCTAGCATTTTCTGTACTATGATGATCCAATTCCCCCTTAAGTTCAACTAATAAATTATTTTTATACTTCTCAACTGATAAATTCAAAATTTTCCCCTCCTAGCTATTTTTTTCTATACTGTTATATTCGACATCCATACATGAAACTCCTTCATAGAATATTGTCTATTTTTGTTGTAAAGAAAAAAAAAGAGCCCCAAGGACTCTTTTCTTAATTTCTTTTACAAGCTTCTACCACTTGAGATAACAATAGAGACGTAGTAACTGAACCTACTCCTCCAGGAACTGGAGTAATAGCTTTAACTACAGGAGAAACCTTTTCATAATCAATATCTCCACTTAACTTACCATCATCACCTAAACTAACCCCAACATCAATACATATTGAGTTTTCATTAAAATATTTTTCATCAAAAAACTTTGCCTTTCCTAAAGCTGTTATAACTACATCTGCTGCTTTAGTTATTTCATGTAAATTTTTAGTTCTAGAATGGCATATAGTAACAGTTGCATTTTCATTTAGTAACATCATAGTTAAAGGCTTGCCAAGAACCATAGATCTATTTATTACTACTACATTCTTACCTTCAAGTTCTATTTTATTATATAAAAGTATTTCCATGGCGGATTTTGGGGTACCTGGTACAAAACCACTCATATCTCCTTCAAATACATTAGCTACATTTAGTGGGTGCATACAATCAACATCTTTATCTGGGGATATTACTTGTCTTATCTTTGCCCCATCAATATGCTTTGGTAATGGTCTAAATATAATTATTCCAGATATACTACTATCTTTATTTAATTTTTCAATTAAATCTACAAGTTCTACAGTAGTTATTTTTAAATCTCTTTCAAAAACCTTTGAATCAATTCCTAGTCTTTCACAGTTCTTAATTAAACTTTTTTCATAAGAAATATCATCTGGATTACTTCCTAACCTAACAATTCCTAAAGTAGGTTCTTTTCCTCCTTTTTTAAGTTCTTCAATATCAATTTTAATTTGATCTTTAATACTATCTGCAACAACCTTGCCTCTCAAAATTTCTGCCATTAACAACACCCCTTTTTATTATATTTAATCATAAACAGATTATATCATATTATCTGTTTATTTCAACATTTCAATCAAAAAAGCATCCAAAATTTGGATGCTTTTTTGATTTATTTATAAAATTATTTCTTATTTTCTGTCTTAGCTACATTTTTCTTTAATTGAACATCTGGTTCTTTCGGAAGCTTAAATAAAGGAATAAATCTATCTAATCCTGTTATTGTAAGAACAAGAAGTGATATAACTGCTACCCAAGCCATATAATTATATTTAATGAATTCCATAATTTGGAAATCATGTAATGGATATATAGTAGCAGAAATTCCTACGAAAAATGCCATATATACATGCCATGGAATAAGTTGTGATCCAAATACTCCAAGTGCATCAGAGAAAGTAGCATTTCTTAACTTTAACTGGTACATATCTTCTTCACTACCTACAACGCTTTCTTCTGTTAAGTCTCTAATAATAGGTCCAATTGTTACTATCTGAGCCATTTCATCTGCTAAAGCCGCATTACCTACAATGGATAATATACCATTAGCAAACATTAATTGTCTTACATTTTTTACAATTTTAGAAACAAAATCTGCTAGAGGTTTAAATGCACGCATTCTATTCATAATTCCACCAAATGCACCTACCCACATCATCATAACTATTACCCATGCTCCTGCATCTTCAAATCCATTATATATTAATTGTAAAAAATCTGTAGTTGGTCCAACTGTACCAGCCATCTTTCCAAATATAAAGGAAGCCATAATTCCTAAACCTAAACATGCTAAGGTTGGAATTCCTCCTATTGCTGCTGCTAGTACTAATATTAAAGGTATTACCATATAATAAGGTACCCCATCAACTACTTGGTTTAAAAGATCTACTGCTGCTGGCCTTTCTGCTTCTAAGTTTGCCCAAACATCAGCTGGAATTTCTGATATAGCTTCAGAAGCACTACCTATTTCTGTTGGTAAATTAAAACTAACTGCAAATATTATAATTGCTGCTACTATTAGTGATAATATTGACCAGACACCTTGATGCCTGATTCTATGTATAACCTCTACACCTTGGATACCTGAACTAACTACTGTAGTATCTGATATAAGTCCTATACAATCTCCAAAACATGCTCCTCCTGCTATTGATGCTACTGTAAGAGCTATATTTCCACCTACTATATGGTTTAACCATAAGAAAATAGGTGCTGTTGCTGCGAAAGTACCCCAGGATGTACCTGTAGCTACTGACAATATTCCTGATACAATTAATGCTGTAACTGCAACTGTTCTAGCTGACAACCCAAGCTTTAAAGAAATATTTATAATTGCTGCACCAACTCCGGTTGACATAAAAGTTTCTGCCATTGCATAAGCAAGCATTAAAATAAAAAATACTAATTGCATATCCTTCACATTATCTACTGCTGCATCTACTAATTCTTGGAATTTAACCTTTTCAGTAATATAAGCTATTATTGCAGCATATATCGTTGCAATTGGCGCAATTACTAAAATATCCAATTCAAACAATCCTACATCCAAGTTACTAATCATCATCATTCCTGCTAATAAAAAAACAGGTGATATTTTCAACAACGCAATCATTTTTATCATCCTCCTAATATTTTGAGTACATTTAAGTACTTTTGATTACAATTTAAAGTATAACATATTTTGAAATATGTGCAACTACTTTATTTTGAACTTACGGATAATATAAATAAGTATGTATTGTCTATTAACTTTATTACCTTATTTCACACTTTTAAAATAAAAAGCACATAATGAAATAAACTTTTGTTTATTTCATTATGTGCTTTTTATTTTTCTTAATATTCTTTAATTATTTTTTCTTATCTGTATTAACTACATTCTTCTTCAACTGAACATCTGGCTCTGAAGGCATTCCAAAGAAAGGAATAAATCTATCTAATCCAGTTAAAGTAAGTATAAGAAGCGATAAAACTGCTATCCAGGCTAAAAAATTATATTTAATAAATTCCATCCACACAAAATCATGTAATGGATATATAGTAGTTGAAATTCCTACAAAGAATGACATATATACATGCCATGGAATAAGTAGTGATCCAAATACTCCAAGCGCACTGGAAAAAGTTGCATTTCTTAACCTTAACTGATACATATCTTCTTCACTAGCTACAACATTTTGTTCTGTTAGATCCCTAGTTATAGGACTAATAGTTACTATTTGAGCCATTTCATCTGCTAAAGCTGCATTACCTATAACAGCTAATATACCATTAGCAAACATCAACTGTCTTACATTATTTGCAAGCTTAGAAACAAAGTTGGCAAGAGGTTTAAATGCTTCCATCTTATTCATAATTCCACCAAATGCGCCTACCCACATCATCATAACTATTACCCATGATCCTGCATCCTCGAATCCATTATATACCAACTCTAAAAACTCAGTGAATGATCCAACTGTACCAGCAAACATTCCTAATATACAGGCAGATAAAAGTCCTATACCTAAACAAGCTAAAGTTGGTATTCCTCCTATTGCTGCTGCAAGCACAAATACTAATGGTAATACCATATAAATCGGTACACCCTCAACTACTTGATTTAAAAGATCTACTGCCGCTGGCCTTTCTGTTTGTAAACCTGCCCACACATCTTCAGGGATTGAAGATATAGCTTGAGATGCACTTCCTATTTCAGTTGGCAAATTAAAACTAAAGGCAAAAAATAATATTGCAGCCAAAACTAAACACAGAATTGACCAAACACCTTGATGCCTAATCCTATCTATAACTTCTACTCCGTGAATACCAGAACTAACTACAGTGGTATCTGATATAAGTCCAACACAGTCACCAAAACAAGCTCCTCCAGCTATTGCTGCTACTGTAAGGCCTACATTTCCACCTACTATATGGTTTAACCATAAGAAAATAGGCGCTGTTGCTGCGAAAGTACCCCAGGATGTACCTGTAGCTACTGATAATATTCCAGATACAATTAATGCTGTAACTGCAACTGTCCTAGCTGATAATCCAAGTTTTAAAGAAATGTTTATTATTGCTGCACCAACTCCCGTTGACATAAAAGCCTCTGCCATAGCATAAGCAAACATTAATATAAAAAATACTAATTGCATTTCTTTTACATTATCTACTGCTGCATCTACTAATTCTTGAAACTTAAGTTTTTCAGTAATATAAGCTATTATTGCAGCATACATTGTTGCAATAGGAGCAATTACCAATATGTCTAATTGAAATAATCCAACATCCAAGTTACTAATCATCATCATTCCTGCTAACAATAAAACAGGTGATATCTTTAACAAAGCCATTATTTAATCATCCTTTTCTACAATTTAGTTATAATTATTATAATCTGACTATAATAATTATCATTTCTTTTCTTTAAATCTTATATAATCTTATATAATCTTATATAATCTTATAATCTTATTTTCTAATCATTAAATACCTCTATTTGCTCTTATTTTAACCATAAAGCTAGTTTATATTTAGTCAAAATCATAAAACATAATATAGTTACAGAACTGTTACCTTACTACAAAAATCACAAAAAATTTTGTAATTAGGCCTGTAGTGTCCATAAAATTCACTAGCCATTATCACAAAATCTTTTCTAATATTAGATTTAGGGTCTATATAGTAAACCTAATCTAATCTGATTCCATTAAAATATTAGTATAAAAAGAACAAAATGATGCCATAGAATTGTTCCTGATGAATATATTAATTAACACAGAAGTCTTATATTTAATGTTATAAATTAAATAATTACTTAATTTATATAAAATAGACCTATTAAAAATCTTCTAATAAAAAATTATATTAGTGCTTTAATGAAAAATCTAGTAGATATTATATCTGTTCTTACAACATAAAAATTTGCTATTTGCTAAACCATTGTAGCTTAATATCTTGTATTTAATGTTTAGTTTTTAAAAATCATTTTAATAGCCAGCTTAATTTTTAAAACACTTAAGTCTACTTAAATATTATTCATTAGGTAGGCATTTTTAAATAAATTTATTGCTTTAAATTAGCTGGTATTATTTTTAAGTACAAAATATACTATAACATATTTTTAAATGTCTAACAACTATTTTGTCTAAAATTAAAAGATTTTGAATATTAATGTCGATTATTTGCCTGTTTTGTCATTTATTTAATTATTCTTCTTCCAGTAACATATCTACTATTATAATAATCTGATCTATTTATATTTGTAATTATTATCCTTTTTTGCCCTGAAGATGCATGAATCATATTATTGTCACCTATGTAAAGCCCTACATGACCTATCTTCCTTCCAGATGTTCTAAAAAAAACTAAATCCCCTGGCACAAGATTCTTTCGGTCTATTTCTTGACCATTATTAATCTGATAACTAGAAGTTCTTTCAAGTTTTATATCTAATTCATTTAAATAAATAGAACAAATAAGACCAGAACAATCAAAATAATTAGGCCCTACACTTCCATATCTATAGGGCTTACCTAGATTCTTATAAGCAGCCGAGACAACTTTAGTAATTAGCTCTCCTCTGCTAAGACTATTAAAATTACTTCCCCGACTTGCCTTCTTTCTTCCCTTTTTAAATTCAATATAATTATTACTTACTTTAAATTCTTTTCCTTCTCTATCAATTATTGTATAATAACTATTTTGAAAATCCTTAATATAAACTGATTCACCTTTTATCAAGGTATAATACGAGCTTTTATTTTCTATAACCTTATCTACTTTTGAAATTCCACAGTATACATTATCTTGATTAACTGATTCATAATATATATTATCTTTACTAACTGATTCTAGCTCATCAAATGTTACATATTCCTTAGGATTTTTATTAGTTGAAAAATCTTTAGTAATTGTTTTAATCTTTCTAAAACCTACTAAGATTATAAAAGATACAAGTAATATTGTAATAGGTAATTTATATCTTTCTATTTTCAATATTAACACCCCTTTTAAAATTTAAAACTTATAGGTATTATATTGTTAAATAAGGCTAATATAACCAAAAAGATATAAAATGTTTATATAAACATTTTATATCTTTTTAATTATTGATCTTTCTTTTTTATTACAATTAAGATAATCCATTATAATATCATCTATTTCTTCTTGGAGTGTTGATATTTTTTCTTTAATTTCTATATTATTATGAAATTCATTATTTATTAATTTCATTATTTTATTTACCCTATCTATAATTTTTACAATGATAGTATCTGTAATTATATTTAAATCTAGTAAAGAATTGGGATAATAATCATATATGCCTCTTCCCATTTTTTTTGCAAAAAGTTTAAAATAAAATTCATATACCTTTGAGTTTAATAACCCAACTAAGTATTCCAAAGGAATATTTTCTTTATATTCATTTTTTATTATAAATCCATATATATCAGCACTAAAATAAAGATTATCATAATCAATTGCAAATCTATTTGTTTTTGATTTATATGGAAATATAATCTTATCTTGTTCAAATAAATCAACTTTCCTCCCCCACTGCAACTCATACCATCTTCTTATACCATTTTTACATTCTCTTCTACTTTCTAATCTAGGAAAATATTCTTTTATAAAATTTATTGCATTAGGGTATTCAATAGGTGTATCAATTAAATTAGAATAAATTAAATATAAATCATCTTTTAAAATATCAAACTTTTCTATATCCTTACTTTTTATCCATTTCTTTAATACATCTTTTTCAATTTTATTTTCATTTATTTCCTCTAATGATAATACAAAAGCTTTATCACATCCTGTTATAATTCCTTGATATGAATTCACAATATCTCCTAATTTAACTTTTGTTTTTTTTCTAATTTTTTCATAAATTTTATGAAATTCATCTGATATTAAAATCCATCTATCATTCTGCAAGTATTTTTGATTTATAGTAAAATTCTTAAATACCTTTGTTTTAATAGTTTTTTCTAAATCAATATCATCATTAAATTTATAACTGTCATCACATAATTTAATCACATTTATTTTATTATTTATTATATCCTTTTTTTCAAAAAAGTATATAGCTGTTGCTATACCAACTCCTTCAAATATATTTGCTCCATAAAAATCTAGTATCTCTATAATTTTAACATTATTTTTTAGATATGCTCTTAAATTTTCTCCTGTAGGACTCTCCATAAAATATCTGGAAGTAATTAGACCACATAGTCCATTAGGAGATAAGACATCTACTATTCTCTTGAAAAAGCAAAATGATATATCTGCCTTATCTTTAAAAACTTCAGCATATTCTTTTAAAAGCCATTTTTTGTATTCCTTATCCATTTGTTTGTGACCAATATAAGGTGGATTCCCAACACAAATTTGAAATTTATTACTCCAAAACTCACCTAAGCTTACAAAATCCCTAGCCCTTTTCTCGCTAATTTTTTCTTTTCTTGTTTTCTTACTATTATCTTTATATGTTAAATCAAATTCTTTAATCCTCTCACCATTATCAAGCCTTTTAAGTTCTTCCTTTAATTCCTGCCAGTTATATTTACTTTCCCATTTAACTAAACTATCACATTTTAATATATTTAAATCTTTAACAATACTCTTAGCTTCTTTTTTAATTAGTCCTTTAATAGTTAATTCTACTGCAAAATCATCCTTATCTACACCATAAATACAATTTTTAAGTAAATGATAATGAATATTTTCTTTTTTCCAGTACTCTTCTCCCAATACTTTTTTCTTATTTCCATCCTCTTCCAATATATATGTATCATATTTATATTTAATCTTAAGTTTATCTATATTAATAAAAAATTTATTTTTTAATATATCATATACTTCTAATAAAAAATATCCTGCACCACAAGAAGGATCTATTACCTTTATATAAGGATTTTCTACTATGTTAATATTATTTAGAGTTTTTTTTAATATATATTCAATAATATAGCTTGAGGTATAATATTGACCTATTGATTTACGAATTAATGGATCTTGAACTTTCTCATATATATATCCTAATTCATCTCTTTTTTTTATATTAGTCATTTTTTAGCTCCTTTGTATTAATTGTTTACTATATAAGAAAATAAAAAATACAAATAATAATTTTTATGAAAGCAATAAATAAATTTAAATATTTTTATTTTATTTGTTCATATGGTTCTATATGAACCATACAGTGCTTTATATCATCAATTTCAGACTCTAATTTATCATGAACCTTTTCTGAAATATAATGGCCTTCTTTTACAGAAATATAAGCGTCTACAAAAATTTCTATATCTACATATATTTTATTTCCAAATATTCTAGTTTTTAAGTTTTTTATTCCTTTAACACCTTCTATAGAATTTGTATTTTTTTTAATTTCATTTATAACTACATCACTAGCAGATTCATCAACTAATTCCTTTACAGACTTAAGGTAAAGCTCTATGGCTATTTTAACTATAAAAATAGAAACAATTATTCCTGCAATAGGATCTAGAACTGGCGCTCCCAATCTAGCACCCAGTACACCTATAAATGTACCAATGGATGAAAAAGCATCTGATCTATGATGCCAAGCATCTGCTTCCATAGATATGCTTTTTATTTTCTTAGCTGCTTTAATTGTATACCAATACATAATTTCCTTTACTATGATAGAAAGCAAGGCAGCTACTAAAGCAATTTTCCCTGGTTCTGAAAATTCACCTTTTATTAGTATTTTAAAAGATTCGTAACCTATAAATAATCCAGTTAATAGTAATAATATACTTAAAATCTTAGCAAAAACTGATTCATATTTTTCATGTCCATAGGGATGATCTGCATCTGCTTCCTTAGACGCAACTTTTATCCCAACTAAGGCAACAATTGTAGTTAATACATCAGATAAAGTGTGCACTCCATCAGCTAGTATAGCACTACTTCTACCTATAATACCTGCTATTATTTTAAATATAGCTAGCAATACATTAGATATAATTGTTACTATAGAAACTTTTACTGCCAATTTATAATTTTCTTTATTGTTTCCCATACTAAACCTCCATATTTTGATTTTGTAAATTAATAAATAATATAGACTAATTATATAATATTCATTTTTATAATTATATAATATAATTCATTTAACAAAAATAGAAAAAACCCTTGCATACTTACTTATTTTAGTTAATAATACTATATTAGGTCTTTCTTTTTTTATTGTCACTAATATATTATATCATATCATTAATACTCATATATAGAATTTTAAACTATTCTTTATTATCCTATTATAATTCTATGATTACACCTCCTGTAATAGACAATCAGAGCAAATTATACTGGAAAAATAATAATATAAGTTATAAAAGGGAGATGTTTATATGAAAAAAAAGATGGGTTTACCCACAAAAATACTTATTGCGCTAGCAATGGGTTTAATAGTAGGAATTATAGTTTTTTATTTGCCAGAAGGAATATTTAAAAATGCTATTTTAATAGATGGTATTTTTCAATTAACAGGTCAAGTCTTCTTAAGGGCAATTATGATGGTAGTTGTTCCCTTAGTATTTATTTCACTAGTAAATGGTGCAGCTAGTATGGGGGATATACAAAAGTTAGGTAGAGTGGGTGCAAAGACAATAATATTTTACTTAGCTACTACTACATTAGCAATAATTCTTGCATTGGTCCTAGGTTCAATAGCAAAACCAGGTATAGGATTAGATTTAGCTTCTATTGAAATAGTAGAAACTACTATTGGAGAAAAAACAGGATTAGTTCAAATACTATATGAAATAATACCAAGAAATCCAATTCAAGCAATGGCTGAAGGTAATATGCTTCAAATAATTGTATTTGCAATTTTAACAGGAGTAGGTTTATCTTTAATAGGTGAAAAGGGTAATTCAATTATTAAATTATTTGAAGACTTAAATGAATTAATAATGAAGTTAGTAGAAATAGTCATGTTATTCGCTCCAATAGGAGTATTTGGACTTATAGCAAAAACTTTTGCTACAGAAGGAATTGCAGTCTTATTGCCATTGGCGAAATATGTAATAGCAGTATATATAGGATTAATAATTCATGCAGTAATAGTATACGGTGGATTGTTTAAATCTTTAACTGGTCTATCAATAGGTAAATTTTATAAAAAGTTTTTACCAGCAATTTCAGTTGCCTTTTCTACAGCAAGTAGTGGAGCTACTATACCAGTATCTTTAGATATTTGTGAAAATCACTTGGGTATAAATAAAGAAATTGCATCTTTTACTATTCCATTAGGGTCTACTATAAACATGGATGGTACCGCCATAATGCAAGGCATAGGTACCTTCTTTATAGCTCAGGTATATAATGTACCTATGACTATAGGAATGCTAGCTACAGTGGTAATGACGGCTACATTAGCATCTATAGGAACAGCAGGAGTTCCAGGAGCAGGTGCTATAATGTTATCAATGGTACTTCAATCTGCAGGTCTTCCATTAGAAGGTATAGGTTTAATAATGGGTGTAGATAGATTAGTCGATATGGGTAGAACAGCGGTAAATGTAACAGGAGATGCTGTTTGTACTACAATAATAGCTAAACAAGAAAACGAAATAGATTTAGATATATTTAATAGTGAAGTGAAATAAAAAATCTTGATGTTTTATACGATGAGTTTCTAGATTATATGTTATCAGAGAAAAATGCAGCAGATTTTACTATTGATAGTTATGCCCTAGATTACAATGTACTAGGATATATATTTAAATCCATTGTCAAAGAATAATACTACAAAATAGCACTATAGTTAAAAAACCAGGTAAATAACATTACTAAATTTACCTGGTTTCTTATCTTCTATTTTTTATAAATTTAGAAAACTCTTCTCTAATCACAATACAATCCTCATCAAGTATTTTGTAA
>CAZMMV010000043.1:0-14149 GCA_964567475.1 uncultured Tissierellaceae bacterium
TTTCTCCTGGTATATTCATAAATTTAGGAAGTCCTGCTCCTGAACCAATAAATACTGCTTCATATCCTTCTTCAAATATATCATCTACTGTAATAGTTCTACCTACTATAACATTATTTTCTATTTTAACTCCTAATTTTTTTAGGTTTTCAATTTCATTTTTTACTACTTTTTCTTTTGGAAGTCTAAATTCTGGAATACCATAAACTAATACTCCACCTGATTCATGAAGAGCTTCAAATATAGTTACATCATAGCCTTCCTTAGCCAACTCTCCTGCACAAGTAACTCCTGCTGGTCCTGAGCCTATTACAGCTACTTTATGTCCATTTGATTCTTTAGCTTTTCCAACTTCTACATTATTTTCCCTAGCCCAGTCTGCTGCAAATCTTTCAAGTTTACCAATAGCTACAGGATCTCCTTTGTTACCTAATACACAAGTCTTCTCGCATTGATCTTCTTGAGGACAAACTCTACCACAAACAGCTGGCAATGCAGAATATTCTGCTAAAACTTGAGCTGCTTTTCCAAAATTTTCTTCAGCTATTTCATGAATAAATCTTGGAATATCTATGGATACAGGACATCCTGGTCTACAAAGAGGTTTTTTACATTGTAAACATCTTTTTGCTTCTTTTACTGCTTCTTCCTCAGTATATCCTAGACAAACTTCCTCAAAATTATGATTTCTTACATTTGGATCTTGTTCTGAAATAGGAACTCTAGTAAATCTATCTATTGTTGTAGCCATTATTTTTCTACCTCCTCTAAGTTTATTTTACATGTTTTGCTTTTCTTGACTTCTTCATTTTTATACTGACCTTGTCTTCTTAAGGCTTCATCAAAATCAACTAAATGTCCATTAAACTCTGGTCCATCAACACATGCAAACTTAGTTTCATCTCCTACTGTAACTCTACATGCTCCACACATGCCTGTTCCATCTACCATTATAGGATTTAGAGAAACAACTGTAGGTATATCAAGCTTTTTAGTAGTTAATGCTACAAATTTCATCATTATCATAGGTCCTATTGCTACACATAAATCATATTCTTTACCTTGATTACTCACTAATTCTTCTATGTAATTAGTGACCATTCCTTTAAAACCATATGAGCCATCATCAGTTGCAACATATAAATTTCCTGCAACAGATCTTAATTTATCCTCTAATATTACTAAATCCTTATTTTTAGCTCCCATAATAACATCTGCTTTAACTCCATGATTATGTAGCCATTTCACTTGAGGATATACAGGCGCTGTACCTACTCCACCTGCTACAAATAATATCTTTTTCTTTCTTAATTCTTCAATATCTTCACTTATATACTCAGATGGAACTCCTAGAGGTCCAACAAAGTCTTGAAAATATTCTCCTTCTTCATAAACCGCCATCTTTTTAGTAGTGCTACCCATTGCTTGTACTACTATCTGTACTGTTCCTTCTTCTTCATCATAATCACAAATGGTTAAAGGTACTCTTTCTCCTATTTCGTCAGCTATAACTATTACAAATTGTCCTGGTTTAGCTGATTTAGCTACCCTTGGTGCCAAGATATCCATTGAAAAGATATTTGGAGCAAGTATTTCTTTTTTTACAATTTTATACAATTGTAATTCCCCCTTAATAATTATATTAGTATATATTAATTAAACCTTGAGTGATACAAAGATTACTTCAATCAAAGCTTAACACAATACTTCAAATTATTCAATACGATAAATAAATTTTTAACAATTTATTCTATCCTATCTATTTTCGACAATACATCAGATTTTATCCTATCTATTTTTTCTTTAGAATCTAATTCATCCTTATCTTTTGAATATATATATAATTTTATCTTAGGCTCCGTTCCTGAAGGTCTAAGAGCATACCAAGAACCATCATTTAAATAATATTTCAAGGCATTTGTCTTTGGATTTCCAGTATCATCTAATAAATAATCTACAAGGTTTCCTAATTTTAAATTTCCAATTTCTTTTATAGGATTTCTTCTAAATTCCACCATTATTCTATCTATTCTTTCTCTACCTTCTAGTCCTTCCAATACTATAGACATAAGATCTTCCTTATAATATCCATATTCCTTATAAATATCATCTAATACTTCTACCAAATTTTTATTTTCTTTCTTATAAAAACCTGCCATTTCTGCAATAAGCATAGATGTAATTACTGCATCTTTATCTCTAACAACAGTTCCATATACATATCCAATACTTTCTTCATAACCAAATATAAAAGTATGCTCACCAGTTCTATCAAATTCATTTGCTTTTCCACATATATGTTTAAAACCAGTCAATGTTTCTATAGTTTTTACTCCATATTTTTCTCCTATAACTTTACTCAAATCCCCAGTAACTATTGATTTTACTATGGCCCCATTCTTTGGTATATTTCCTTTTATTTCCCTTTGTGACAATATATAATTAACAAGTAAAACTCCCATTTGATTACCATTTATAAAATTAAACTTGCCAGCTCTATCTTTTACCATTATAGCTACACGGTCACAATCTGGATCTGTTGCTAATAAAATATCAGCATCTTCTTTTTTACCTAGCTCCTTTGCATAATCAAAAGCTTCTATATACTCTGGATTTGGATAACCTACTGTTGTAAAGTTTGAATCTGGATTTTCTTGTTCTGCTACTACTATTACATTTTTAAATCCTCTCTCTTTTAAAATCCTTCTAACAGGTATATTTCCCGTACCATTTAATGGTGTATAAATAATCTTTATATCTTTATCTACATCATCATTAATAGTTAAATCTATTAAATCTTTAATATACTCATCATCTATTTCTTTACCTATATATTCAACAAGTCCATTTTCAATAGCTTCATCTAATTTAATTATCTTTATTTCTGAAAAATTATCCACCTTATTAATTTCTTCTACTATTTCATCAGCTATGTCATCTAAAATTTGTGAACCTTCTTCCCAATAAACCTTATATCCATTATAATCTTTTGGATTATGACTAGCTGTAACCACTACTCCTGAAATCGTATTTAATTTTCTTATGGCATAAGACAACTGTGGTGTTGCTCTAATTCCATCAAATAAATATACTTTTATTCCATGAGCTGCCAAAATTCTAGAGCTTATTTCTGCAAATTCATCCGAATATTTTCTTACATCATAAGCAATAGCTACACCCCTATCCATTGCTTCTTGTCCTCTTTTTACTATAACTTGGGCTAGTCCCTCAGCTGCTAAGGATACTGTATATTTATTCATTCTATTAGTACCAGCACCTATTTTCCCTCTTAGACCTGCTGTACCAAAATTTAAATCTTTATAAAATCTATCTTTTATTTCTTTTTCATCTTTTATGTTTTTTAATTCGTCCTTTGTTTCTTCATCAAAAAAATCATTTTCTAACCAATAATTATATTTATCTCTGAAATTCATTTTTTCACTCCTTTTAAATAAATATTAACACGTACATATTCTATCAAAGCTCTATATAAAAGTCATCATCTATTCCAGATTCTTCCTCTTCAATTATATCTTCACTAAAGTTTTCATTAAAAGTATATTTCCATTCTTTATATTTATTTATTTCATCTGAAATCCTTTTCATTACAAAACCAATTACAGCTATATCATCAATAAAACCCATAGGTAAAAAGTCTGGAATTAAATCCAAAGGCATAACTAAATACAATAAAGCTATAACTACTAAAAGTACTGTATTATTTGATAATTCCTTGTAATCTCCATTAACCCAGTCCCTAATTAGATGAATCATAATCCTTATATCCTGGACAACTTCATTAAGTTGCTTGTTTTCTTGAATAAGCTTTATAGTAGAATTTAAAAGTGATTTTAATTTTTCATTATCTTCATAAATTGTTTTCGCCTTTACTTCCAAATCTTTTAATATTTGATTAAAATCTATTTTCATATAATCGCCACCTTTAATTTAGTCTCTCAATCATACATTAACTATATACTCAAATAAATTATACTATCTTTTTAAAATTTTTGCTAGACTTTTGAATTACTTTCTATATATTATATCGTTTTGATATCATTTTGTTTTTATTTCATATTAAATGGGTATATAGTTGATGTTAAGCCTTACTAGAAAAAATAAAACAGATAATTATTGTTTTATAGGTAATTACTAAACTCAGAAAATTATTATAAGGTATATAAAAATACCTCAAAAAACGACAAATTTCATTTTTTTGTAAAAGTAAGTCGAAAGCGGTGTATATCATAGACTTTGTGTGATATACTATATATTAGGACAAGATGAATTTATTACAGTATAGGAGGTGTTGAATATAAACCAAGTAAATGATCCAGTAAAAATGTACCTAAAGGAAATAGGACGAATAGATCTTCTTACAAAAGAAGAAGAGGTTGAATTAGCTAAAAGAATAGAACAAGGCGATGAATTAGCTAAAAGAGAATTAGCTGAATCAAATTTAAGATTAGTTGTTAGTGTAGCTAAAAAATATATTGGTAGAGGAATGAGCTTTTTAGATTTAATTCAAGAAGGAAATGTAGGATTAATGAAAGCAGTAGAAAAGTTTGACTATACAAAAGGATATAAGTTTAGTACCTATGCTACATGGTGGATTCGTCAGGCAGTTACCAGATCTATAGCTGATCAAGGTCGAACCATACGAGTACCTGTCCATATGATTGAAAATATAAATAAACTAGTAAGAATTCAAAGGCATCTAGTAAATAAATTAGGTAGAGAGCCAACACCTGAAGAGATAGCTGAACTTATGGATATGGAAGTTGAAAAAGTAGAAAATATAATGAAAATAGCACAAAAGCCTGTATCACTAGAAACACCTATTGGTGAAGAAGAAGATACTGAACTAGGCAGTTTTATAGAAGATAATTTAGTACAAACTCCTGATCAAGCTACAACTCATGTTTTACTTAAAGAACAACTTTTAGAAGTATTGGATACCTTAAGTGATAGGGAAGAACAAGTACTTAGATTGAGATTTGGTATGGATGATGGAAGAGCAAGAACCTTAGAAGAAGTAGGAAAAGTCTTTAGTGTAACAAGGGAAAGAATCAGACAAATAGAGGCAAAGGCAATTCGCAAATTAAAACATCCAAGTAGAAGTAAAAAATTAAAAGATTTTCTTGAGTAAATAAAACTATAAACAACCACTCTAAAGTGGATGTTTATAGTTTGTTTTTTTTATATATTTATAATTACCTTCTATAGAGATTACATTTATGCTGCCATTATCTACTTTAAATTTTAAAAAATAATCCGGATTATCAAAAATCCAACAAAGAAAGAGACGAATAACGCAATCATGACAAATTAATAATGTGTTTTTATCTCTTTTTATTAATTCTTCTAAGAATATATTTATTCTTCTATATACATCTAATACACTTTCACCCTCAGCTACTCTATAATTAATAGAGTCTTCTATCCAAGTCTGTGATTGCATTGGATATAGTTTAGATATTTCATCAAAAGTTTTACCTGTAAAAATCCCAAAATCTATTTCACGTATTTTATCTTCTACTACTCCATCTAAACCCAGAACTTCTATAGATTCTACTGTTCTAGTTAAGGGACTATAATATATATCTTCATAGATAAATCCTTCTAATAGTTCCTTAGAATCTAATATCTGTCTTTTACCCTTTTCTGTAAGCCTTGTATTATCTCTACTAAATATTCTTTTCAAATTATCCTCTGTTTCCCCATGTCTTATCATAATTATATCCATAACATCACTCCCCAAAATCCTAATAGGGAAATCACTTCGCCTAATTCTATTAGGGCACCATACACATCTCCTGTAAATCCATCTATCTTTTTATAGGCAATATAAGTAATATATTGACCTAATAAAAAATTAAGAAGCAAAGGTATTATATATCTAATATCTAAAAAGATTAATATGATTAAATATATTAATACACTTATCAATACAAGATTTTTGGGTTTACTATCATTAAACATCTTTCCTAGACCATCAGCTTTTGATGTTTTCTTAGTAAACATTATCCATCCATCAATTAATCTGCTATTTGCAAAAGATAGAGCAAGTGCTAAGGGCAAATTTCTAATATTTAAAATCAATACAAATTTAAATAATATTATCAATACTATACTTAATACCCCAAAAGCTCCTATTCTGCTATCTGTCATTATTTCTAAGGTTCTTTCTTTATCTCTATTAGAGAAAAATCCATCAAAAGTATCTGAAAGTCCATCTAAATGTAAACCACCAGTTAATATAATTGTCGCTAAAAGAGCCATAAAGGAAGCTATCATTACATTATATGGAGATAATAGGTAATAAACTAATCCTCCCAATCCTCCTATAATAAAGCCTACTAAGGGCAAGAAAAAAACACTATATCTTAAATTTTGCTTATTAAAATCAACAGGAATATTTATCGGTATCCGTGTGAAAAATTGTAGTGATAGTATAAATCCTTTTATCATTTAATCTTCACAGGTATACCACAGCATACCAAATAAACCTGATTGACAATTGCCCCAATCTTTTGGTTTACTCTCCCCTGAATATCTCTAAAAACCCTACTCAAATGGTGGTCAGGTACTATAGAATCTCCTACTTCATTTGTTACCAAAACTAAATTGTACCCCTTACTTTCAATCTTATCTATTAAACTCTTTACTTCTGATAGTATCCTATCTTCTATTTCACTCTGAAGTTCATAATCTATATACTCTTCATCTTTAGATAGATCAAACATTATATTTGAAGTAAGGACAGTAATACAATCAAGTAGGTAGTCTTCTTCTTCTCCTATGCAATTTACTAAATCATAATTTCCTTCATAAGTTCGCCATTCAGAAGGTCTAGATTCTTTATGAAGCTTTACTCTTTCTTCCATTTCCTTGTCAGAAACTTTGGATGTAGCTATATAAACTACATCCTTTTTATCTTTATATAAACTTTCAGCAAAAGAGCTTTTACCACTACGAGCTCCTCCAGTAATTAAAGTAATCATATTATCACCTATTCTTTCCTCATATCAACTAAAGCAGATCCGTTTAATGATGCTTCTTCAAATGTACCCATGTTTTCTAGAGTATATTCCGCAGTTTCCAATATTTGAAATGCTAATGGACAACCTGATCCTTCACCTAATCTCATTCCTAAATTCAACATTGGATTTAATTTTAATTCTTTCAACACATACTTTGCTCCTGGTTCATTTGATAAGTGAGATGAAAGTATATAATCCATTACATTTTCATTTAATTTAACTGCACAAAGAGCTGCTACAGAAGATATAAATCCATCTACAACTATAGGCTTTTTATTTTTAGCTGCTGATAAAAACAATCCACACATACCACCTATATCAAATCCACCTATCTTTGATAGTACATCAATAGGATCTTCTTTATTTGGTTTATTTAACTCAATACCTTTTAATATTGTATTTTTCTTATTAGCATATTGTTCCTCTGTAAGTCCAGCACCTTTACCACTTGTTATATCAACATCTAAATCTGCTAATACAGATAAGACTCCTGCTGAAGTAGAAGTATTCCCTATTCCTAGTTCTCCTACTCCTAAAATATCATAACCCTCATTATATAATTTATCTCCTATTTCTATACCTACTTCTATAGATTTTACAGCTTCATCATAAGTCATTGCAGCTTCTTTGGTAAAATTCTTTGTTCCATTATTAATTTTTTTATCTATTATATCTGGATAGCTTACTTGTCCATTCATTCCTATATCTACTGTATAAATATCTGTATTTGTAAATTTAGCAAAAGTAGCTACTCCTGTAATACCTTTACTATTACATTCTGCCAATACCTTAGTAAATACTTGTGGTGGTGCACTTACCCCTTCTTCTACTACTCCATTATCAGCTGCCATTACAACTACAGCTTTCTTATCTAATTTATTTATTGTTTTTCCAGTCATACCAGATATTTTTATTGTTGCTTCCTCTAAAGTTCCAAGACCACCTATAGGTTTAATAAGATTATCCCATTTATCACTAGTAATCTTTTTGGATTCCTCATTTGCAGCTGTTATTTTATTTAAAGTATCTTTTAATAAATTCATTTGTCAGCTCTCCTTTTGCTATTTTCTTCTTTAATCTTTTTATTTATGTAGTCATATCCATTAGGCCTATGAGGAATTATACAATTTGTAC
This sequence comes from uncultured Tissierellaceae bacterium, assembly GCA_964567475.1. Taxonomy (GTDB): domain Bacteria; phylum Bacillota; class Clostridia; order Tissierellales; family Tissierellaceae; genus CAZMMV01. The sequence continues at coordinate 8,178 of CAZMMV010000043.1, forward strand.
AATCTTTCATACCAGTGTTAATTATGTAATTACCTCCACATTCTTCTAAAAAATATAATGGACAATAACAAAACATGCAATTGAACTCTTCTTCATTCTCTACTTTATGACATGGAAAATATGAACATGCTTTGTTACAATAAAACCTATAAGAATTTTCCATAAGATCATCCTTCCTGTGCAGATTTATAAGCAATTATTTATTACCCTAGCTCTATTTCTTTTCTAATTATTTCTTCTACTTCATCTAAACTATTTATTCCTTTTTCATCTTGTCTACTTATTACAATAGGTCTAATAGCAAGTTCTTCACAAGCTCTTATTTTTTCCAAAGTACCACCTTTAGTTCCACTATCTTTCATAACTACATATTTTGCTCCATATTCGCTAAACATTATCTTGTTATATTCTATGGAAAATGGTCCTAAAATAGCTACTATATCCTTCATAATAACACCATTTTCACTACACTTTTTAATGCTTTCTAAGGCTGGTAAAACTCTATATATAAACCTATTATCTCCTCGTATTTTTTCAAAATCAGAGATATTTTTTGAACCTGTAGTGAAAAATACTGTAGCTTTTATTTTAGATAAATATTCATAAGTTTCTTCATAACTTTTAAAATAAATTGAATTAACAGTTTTTCTTGTTCTTTCTCTAATATATCTAATATACTTTATATTCTGTTCCTTAGCTAGTCTTGTAGCATTGCTTGACACTATCTTTGCATAAGGATGAGTTAAGTCTACTATCAAGGATATATTATTTTTTATTGAAAAGTCTTTCATCTCATCATAGCTCATGCGACCTACTACTAATTTATTTGAAGAAATAAATTCTCTCCCCTCATCTGTAGCTACAGTAACTATGTATGAATCTATATCCTTTATTCTATCTACTATCTCCCTACCTTCACTTGTACCAGCTATTATCCAAATCATTATATTTTATATCCTCTTGGCGTAATTATTTTATCATTTTCTATATAAGTATTGCTATTTCCTATAAGAATTACTGTTAACATATCAATTTTTTCATAATCTATACTATCTAAAGTAGTTATAGTTATTTCATTGCCACCTCTGCCTGAATTTTTAACTATCCCTACTGGAGTTTCTTTTTTTCTATGCTTTGAAATAATCTCTACAACTTTTTCCAAGTGGTCTTTTCTTCCCTTTGATCGAGGATTATATATTTGAATTACAAAATCACCCTCTGCTGCCTTTTCTGCTCTTCTCAGTATTACTTCCCAAGGAGTAAGCAAGTCGGACAAACTAAGAGATGCATAATCATGCATTATAGGTGCACCTAGTTCTGCTGCCGCTGAAAAGCCAGCTGTTACCCCAGGTACTATTTCTACATCTATTTCCTTACTTAATTCTAATATTGGTCCTGCCATACCATAAAGTCCTGCATCTCCAGTACTAACAATGGCAGTATCTTTTCCTTCTTTAACTAGGTCTATAGCTTTTTTACATCTTTCTACTTCTCCACGCATTCCTGTTGAAAACAACTCTTTGCCTTCAGTTAATTCTTCTAAGTATTCTATATATGGCTTATAGCCTACAATAGCACTACTTTTCTTTATAGAATCAACAGCTTTAAGTGTCATGTGTTCCCTGCCACCTGGTCCTATCCCTATTACATATAATTTAGCCATTCCTTATCTCCTTTGATATTGATATAGTTATTCCCTCATGTTTTGATTTTTCACTTATAATATTTCCTCCCAGTAAAAATGCAGCTGGTCCAGATACAGAATATACTCCTATTGTATCTTTAACAAACTGGGATTTTGAAAATTTATCTTCTACTTCTTTTATTTCTTCAATAGTAAATATTTTCAAAGGACAATTAAAATACTTACTGGCTTCAATAATCCCTTTTTCATTTTCTTTCACTTCAATTGTAGCCAATGACTTAATACTATTAACAGATAAATTCAACTTTTTCAATTGGTCCTTTATTGCTTCTATAATAAATTTACCCTCTATGTTTTTTTTACAACCTATACCTATATTTATGTTTTTTGGTCTCAATATTGTATAGGGTATATTTATATCTCTTATTTCTTCTTTTGAACTTACTAAAATTAAACCTTTAATCTTAGCTTCTATACAATTTAAATCCTTTACTTCTATTAGTTTTTTATAGTTTATCTTTTTATCATCTTCTGTATATAAAGCCACATTTTCATCATTTACCATCATAGATGTAATCCTAGTAACTGACTTTATATCTTCAATCTTATAGTTATTATTTTTTGCAAAAATATCTATAGATTCTATAGCCCTAGCATCTGTAGCAGTAGTTATAACTGCTGTAGCTCCTGTTATCAATGCCATATCTCCAGCTAACTCATTAGCTCCACCTATATGTCCTGACAATAAAGAAATAGAAAATCTTCCTAAATCGTCTATAACTACTAGAGCTGGATCTATTGTTTTATCCTTTACAAAAGGCGCTGACATCCTAACTGCTATTCCTGTTGCAGATATAAATATTATTCCATCATACTTATACCAGATAGAACTTAATAAAGCTTTTATTCCTCCATCTAGATCCCTATTTATATAATGATCTATCTTATATTTATCATCTTTTATAGATTTTAACTTATCACCTAATAATCTTCCCTTATCAGTAAAGGAAAGACAAGCTATCTTCATTATTTACCACTCCTGTATTCATGGGTAAAACTAGGATCATATAATTTTGACCTTTCATAATCTCCTTCTATGAAATCTCCTACAAGTATTTGAGCAGTCTTAGATATATTAGCCTTTTTAATTTTTTCTTCTATATCTTTCAATGTTCCAAATACTATTTTTTCATCTTCCCAAGTAGCTTTATAAACAATAGCAACAGGTACATCTTCTCTTCCATATCCTTCTACTAGCTTATCCACTACCTTACCTATGGATTGAACTGATAAAAATATTGCCATAGATGCATTGTGCTTTGCTAAAGCTGCCAAGTCCTCATCCTCTGGTACTGGAGTACGACCTTTTATTCTTGTAAGTATTATTGTTTGGCTAACATCAGGTAAAGTAAACTCTCTCTTTATAGATGCACAAGCAGCAGTAAAGGAACTTACACCTGGTATAACATGATAATCTATACCCTTGTTTTCTAATATGTCTATTTGCTCTCTTATAGCCCCATATATCGTAGGATCTCCTGTATGTAATCTAACTACATTCAAGTTTTCTTTAATAGCTTTCTCCATCTCTTCTATTACTTCTTCTAAAGTCATTGAAGCAGAATTATAAAACTTACAAGTTTCTTTACAAAACTTTAAATGTTCCTTTGAAACTAAAGAACCAGCATAAATAACTATATCTGCCTCTTCTAAGAGCCTTCTTCCTTTAACCGTTATTAAATCAACATCTCCTGGTCCGGCTCCTACAAAATTAATCATTGCCCTTCACTCCCTTTACTATAAATACTGGATTTTGACTTTTAAAAAGTCCTATCTTATCAGTTGCTGAACTTTGTATCAATTGTGTTTCTATATCATTATAACTGTAAACTTTCAACAAATCTATAAACTCATTTAAATTTTTTAATGTTATAAAATTTCCACACAGTATTCCCTTGTTTTCTAGATGAACATCTAAATATTTAAATATTTCCTTTAACTGTCCTCTACTTCCACCTATAAAACATTTATTAAAATAAACATCTGGTAATTTATCATTTGCTTGTCCATAAATAATATTTAAATTAGCATTAAATTTTTTATCATTGGCCTTTATAATTTCTATTGCCTTTTCTTCTCTTTCAATTGTCCATACCTTAGCTCCCTGTAGACTAGCTTCTATAGATATAGAGCCACTTCCCCCTCCAATATCTAAAAATTTATCTCCTACTTCAATTTCTAAATATCCTATAGTTAATATTCTTGTATTAAATTTAGTCATAGGGACTTGTCCCCTTATAAACATATTATCTTTAACCCATTTCATTTTCTATTACCACCACTCCTAGAGAAGAAACATCTTCTATTTTATCTCCAATTTTTTTTCTAATTATCTTCTCATTATCATAAGATAAATTAAAACCAGCATATATAGTTCCATTTATTCCTAATTCATACAGTCTTTTTGATATACTAGAGGGCATATTATCCTTATCTATTAATATAATACTCCTTTTATAATCCTTAACTTTACTCAAGTCTTCCTTTCTTCCATGAAGAGATAAAAACTTAGCATCTTGCCAAGATTTTTGTAACTTGGCCATCATGTATTGAAAAGATGATATACCAGGTAAAACCTCTTTTATAGCTATGCCCTTATTTTTTAAAAAGTTTACTATACCATAAAAGTTAGGATCACCAGAAGCAAGTAAAAGAATATCTTTATCTTCTCTTATAAATTCTAATAACTCATCAACTCTGGTCACAGTTATTATATCACTTCTAATATCCTTAAGGCTTTCTCCAACTCTTCCGAAAGCTAATATATGTTCTGTCTTTCTTATTCTTTCTTCTACTACACCGGTCAAATACTCTCTATTACCAGGTCCTACTCCTGCAACAACTAACATATATCCACCCCTTTATCCATTGAATATATAATCACTTTCACCTTATAATCATCATCTTTTAAATACTTTTTAATTCTTTTCTCTGCTCCTTTTTCCATTAACTTAACAATGCCACCATATCCTTCTTCTATACATATATTTATAGCTTCTTCTGCAGTTAAAGTATCATCTATTCTTTTTAACAACTCTAATGATGCACCCATAAAAGATAAATAATAAATAAATGCTTCCATTCTTCCATCACAAACTTTATTATGAGTATTGAATACTCCTATAGAAAGCTTTGAAAACTTTCCAATATGTCCTACAAGAGTAATAGACTTAAATCCCTTATTATAAGCATATAAAAGACTATCACCTATAAAATTAGATATCTTTACCTTTGGATCCTTTATACCTAATGAATCTCCTATCTTTTCTCCATAATTTCCTGGCACCAATAATATATTTTCATTTCCTATAGTTTCATAGGCCATATCCATCTCCATATATATAGTTTTTATAAGTGCTTCTTCAGACATAGGATAAACTATACCCTTAGTTCCTATAATAGATATGCCACCCTCTACTCCTATATTTTTGTTATAAGTTTTTTTACCAATTACTTGGCCTTCAGGTGCATATACAAGTATATTATATCCAGAATTTGAAACTTTTCTTACTTCTTTTTCAATCATATCTCGTGGAACTGGATTAATAGCCGCATCTCCTATTTCTCCAAATAAACCTTTTCTCATAATTCTTCCAATGCCTTGCCCACCATCTATAAATACCTTTTTATCACTTCTCTTACTTACCTTACAATATATTTCTATACCATCTGTATTATCAGGATCATCTCCAGCATCCTTTATAACACAGCAAGAAGAATTATCCTCTCCTATCTTAGCATTATGTATTTCAAGTTTTAACTTTACCCCTGCTGGAGTATCTATTTCCACATAATTTACCTTTTTACCATTTTCCAACATAATTGCAGCTGCCTTAGCTGCGGCAGCTGCACAACTTCCTGTAGTATATCCACATCTTAATTGTTTTCCTTCTTTAATAACATATAAATCTAATTTAGACATTTCTTTCCTCCTGTCTAATCTCTGCCTACTTCCATATATAAAAGAGCATTAATTATTGATGCTGCAACATTACTTCCACCTTTATTTCCTATTGTAGATATAGATGGAATATCTTTAAATTTTCTTAGGTATTCTTTAGATTCTGCTGCTCCTACAAATCCTACTGGAACTCCTACTATAAACTTTGGATTTAACTTTCCTTCTTTTACTAACTCTAATATTCTAAAAAGAGCAGTTGGTGCATTTCCTATTACAAATACATCTATTCCTTCTTCAACTGCCAAATCTATGGCACATGATGACCTAGTAGTTCCTAACTCTTTAGATAATCTATAAGCCCTTTCA
>CAZMMV010000044.1:0-13995 GCA_964567475.1 uncultured Tissierellaceae bacterium
TCATCAAAGTCTGCGTTATCCCATTCTTTAATGTCTTCAAATCCTTCTACACTGTAGTAAGCTTGGAAATGTTTATCTCCATTATTGTCACTATATTTTGTAGCTTTAATGTCTTTTCCATCAATAGTTACTCTATCATACTTAACTCTTGTTAATTTACCTTCTACTTGATTGTCTTGAACAGCTACTACATAAGCATAGTCGTCTCCATCATAATCAAGTTGTGCAACATATACTATGTTTCCTTTTTCGATATCTTTTACGTCAATAGCATTTCCTAATGCGTCATATGCTAATACTCCGTCATAGTTACCGTCTTTTCTTAAGTCTAAGTCAAAATCTTCTGTAGCTTGGTTAATACCTTTTAATACATCTTTATCGTTTTCTTTAACTAGCATCCATGGAAGTGCTTCTGAACTTTCCATTACTTCTGCATAAACGATTTTGTTGTTTTTAACTACAAATTTACCTACACGGCCTAAGAAATCTTTTTCTGCTGCTCTAGCACCGTCTTTGCTATCTATAGTTATTGTTTTAAACTCATCATCAGATGCATTGTATACATATACTACTGCGTCTTTATCAAAGTTATAATCTTTATCAAATTTTACTAATGAAATTTCTTCTGTATAATCTTCGTCACCTTTTGCTTCTTCTATATAGTCAAAGTTTGCTCTGTCATCATTTTCTGATTCTATATAAACTACATTGTCTCTGTCGTCCATATATACAGATACTTCTTCACCTATAAGTTTTCTTGGTACTACATTTTTTATAACTCTAAAGTCTTTTTCTTCATTTTCTTCATATGATCTTTTAACTGATTCATCATCTTTTTTGATTTCTTTTAAGAATTTAACAGTTATTTCGTCTTTTTGTAAACCATCGTCAACTATTTTATCAGCAATTACTCTTGTATCTTCGTATTTACTAATATCTAGTTTATCTTTTAATAATGTTTTTTCACTTTCTCTGTACTCTGTTGTACCGTCTTTATATGTTTCTACTTTAACTACATCACTATCTAATGTATTATTTACCATTTGAGCTACGTTACCTCTGTTGGCAAATCCACCAGCGTCGTTAAATTTCACTCCTGAAGTAATTCCTACTTCTGCTGCTTTAGCTATATGACTTCCTGGCCACATACCTTTTAAGAATGAATCTTGGTATCCTAATGCTCTAACTAACATAGTTAATGCTTCAGCATGTGATACTTTGTCTTCTGGTTTGTATGTTCCGTCTGGGAAACCTTTTATAAGACCATTACCTGAAGCAACATTTATATATCCTGATGCCCAGTGACTAGCTGTTACGTCTTTAAATTGGCTTTGTCCCTTTGCTGCTCCTGCTGCTTTAGAAATTCCTAAAGCTTCTACTAAAATCTTAGCGAATTCTGCTCTAGTTACATCTTTTTCTGGTTTATAAGTTCCATCCTCATAACCTTCTAATACTCCAAATGCAACTAATCTTGAAACTGCTTTCTCATACTCTGTACCCATTACGTCTTTTGGTACTTTCTTTAATTCTTCTGTTGCTACATTAGCTCCTTCAGCTGCATGTACTACTGGTAGTGCAGCACCGAAGCTTCCTAGTATCATTGATAATACTAGAACTAATGAAAATACTCTTTTCATCTTATTCATATTTTACTTCCTCCCTTTTTTTCTTGTGAAGTGGTTTCTTCTTTAGCGGCTAACCCCTTCTTTAAAAGCCAATAGACCTAGAAGTGTAAGTATATACATATTTTATATCGTAAGTCTCACACCATATTAATGATTATAGCATTAATATTTAGATAGGTCAATGTTTATAAGAAGTTGTAACATAACTGTAATATTCATGTGTCTATATAGATTTTGTCTACAACTTCTTTAACTAATTCTATTATATAGTATAACATGTGAAAATACCATTACAGTTGTGTTACATTTCAACATTATCCTTGTATTTACTCTGCTTCTAGCTCTTTAATCTTTTTATTTTTATTCTTATTCTTATTTTCAAATGCCATAAAGGATGCTGGTATTACTAGCACTGTCAAGACTGAAGATACTAATAATCCAAATATTATAGCATAGGCTAATGGAGCCCATAAACTTCCACCTCTTATTGCCATTGGAACTAATCCTATTACTGTGGTTACCATTCCTATCATTATAGGTCTTAGTCTTGCTAATGATGCTTCTTTTACTGCTTCTACTGTTTCTTTACCTTGCTTTTTCAGTACATTTATATAGTCTAAGAGTACTATACCATTATTAACTACTATACCCATTAAACTTATTGCTCCCATCATTGCCATAAATCCTAAAGGATATCCTGTTACTTTTAGTCCTAGTATTACACCTATAATTGATAGGGGTATTGTTCCCATTATGATCAATGGTTGCCTTAGGTCAAAGAACTGGAACATCAATATCAAGTATATCAAGATTATTGACAAGAAGAATGGTGTTACTAGAGATTCAAATGCCTCTAGCCTATCTTCACTTTCTCCTCCAAATTCAAAGGAGTATCCTTCTGGTACTTCAAAATCAGCCATCTTCTCTTCTACTATTTCCAATACTTCTGATGCGTTGTAGCCTGGTTTTGGGTGGAAACCTGTAGTTATTGTACGTTCTCTATTTCTTCTTAGTATTTTATTTAAATCAAATTTTGATTTTATTTCTGCTACTTGGTCTATAGCTACGTTTTTCCCTGTTACTTGTGATGTTATAAATATATTGTTTAACATATCTACATTTTTCTTTTCTCTTTCTGGTATTCTAACTATTACTGGTATATCGTCATCTGATTCATTAGATCTTATTTTTGTCATTTCTACTCCATTTACTGCCATCCTCACTGTTGATGATATATCGTAGTTAGTTAATCCTACCATACTTGCTTTATCTTGATTTACATCTACATTTATTTTCATTGTTTTTGATCCATAGTTATCTTGTACGTGCTGTCCTTCATCTATAGAGTAAAGTACATCTTTTACTTCATTGGACAATTCTTTTAACACGTCTACATCTTTACCGCTTATTCTAACTTGAACTGGTAAATCTACTGGTATTGCATTTTCCAGTTGTTTTACTTCTATTCTTGCTCCTTGGATCTCTTTGTTTAATTTTCTTTGTATTTTATTTATTTCAGTTATTTTTCCATTTACTATAAATTGACCCTTGTTTGCTGCTATTTGATTTCCAAAGAATGATGGATAAAACTTAGGTATACCATCTCCTACTTTAGATAAAAATGTATCTACTGAAGGATCTTCATTTAATATTTCTGATATTTGTGAGATTACCTCATGGCTACCCTCTACTGTTGTACCTTCTTTAAGAGTTGCATCTATTATATATTGATCTCTTTCTACAAATGGAAATAGTTGAAGTCCTAATGTAGGTATCAAGAGACTGGTCACTGCTAATACAGCTACTGCTATCAATATTGTTGTTCTTGGTATTCTCAATGCACTGTTTAAGGCCTTTTCATATAGCTTTAAAAATACTCCACTTACTTTTTTAGTTAATCCTTTTCTTTTTTTACTTTCATCATGTTTCTTTTCTTCCTTTAATATTGTATATCCCATTGCTGGAACTACAGTTAAAGATATAAAGAATGAACTCATTAAAGCTATCGTTACCATTATAGGTAAGTCTTTAACAAATTTTCCTGCTACTCCCTTCATCATTGCTAGGGGTAAGAATGAAGCTACTGTTGTTAATGTTGATGTTAGTATTGGAATTTGTACTTCTTTTATTCCTTCTACTATTGCTTCTTTCCTTGGCATTCCCTGGGATAGTTTTAAGTACATGTTATCATTTGCCACTATAGCATTGGCTACTAACAATCCTAAACACACTATCAAGGACGATATACTTACTTGATGGAGTATGATTCCAAATACCCTCATAAATATGAAGGTTACCATTACTGTTATAGGAATTGCTGAAGATACTACTATTGCACTTCTAGCTCCCATTGTTATAAATACTATTACTATAACTAACAAGATTGCTGCTATTAGATTTTTTTCAAAGTCCTTTATTGAATCATTTACATATTCTGATTGGTCTGTTATTACAGTTAATTTCATTCCATTTGATAGGGTCTTTTTATATTCATCTATTGCCTCATTTACTTCTTCCCCTATTTTAACTATATTTTCACCAGCAGAATACTTCATTGTAAGTAGTATGGCTTTTTCTCCATTGCTATCTATCAGTACTTCTCTTTCTCCTTCTTCTTTTACTATATCTGCTATATCTTTTAAATAAATTGTATTTCCTGTTTCTGACATACCTACTATAGTATTTTTTACTTCTTCTATATCATTATATTCTCCTGTTGTTGATATAGGTATGTTTGAATTTTCTAGTTTTAAACTTCCTCCTGGTATGTTTATATTTCTAGCTTTCAATACTGTTCCTATTTGATTTAGAGGTATATTAAAGTTTTTCATTCTTAGAAGGTCCAGATTGATATGAATCTCATCAACTACATGACCGTCTATTTCTACTCTGGCTACTCCGTCTATTTTTTCTAAGATCTCTTGTATTTCATCTGCTGATTCTTTTAAATCTTCATATTTATAGTTTTGTCCACTTATGGTAAACAACATACCATAGGTATCTGCCAGTTCTGTATCTACTTCTGGCTCCCAAGCTGCATCTGGTAGTTCTGCTTCATCTACTTTGTCTTTTACTTTATTCCATGTTTCATTTATTTCTTCGTCTGTTAAATCTTCTAGTCTTACTACTATAACTCCTGCATTATCTAAAGAGTAACTTTCTAAAAGCTTTATATTTGCAACTTCATTTATTTTGTCTTCTAGAGGTTTTACTATCAATCTTTCTATATCCTCTGGAGTTCCTCCAGGATATATAGTTTTAATAGTTGCCCCTGGAGATACTACATCTGGGTTTTCTTGTCTTTCCATTTGTGTATATATAAAGACTCCTGCTAAGACTACGAAAATGGAAAGTACAGTTACTATACTTCTATGTTCTATACACCATTTAGTCATTTTCTACAACTCTCCTAGCATTTACTTTTTCTCCATCTAAAAGACCATATTGACCTTTTACGACTATTACTTCACCATCTTCTAATCCTTCTAATACTTGGATTTTATCTTCTCTTATATCTCCTACTTTTACTTCTTTTTTTGTTACTGTTTTTTCTTCTTTATTATATACATATATATAGGAAGTGTTTTCATCTTCTATTACACAATCTATAGGTACCATTATTGATGATTCTTTTCCCATATCTATGATTACATTTGCTATCATTCCTGGTTTTATATGTCTTTCTCCATTATCTATATCTATCTTTACTCCAAATGTTCTTGTTTCAAGGTCTGCTACACTGTCTATATTGGATATAACTCCTTCTATCTCTTTATCTAGACCATAGATGAAGGTTTTTACTTTTTGTCCTATTGATATACCGTCTACAATTTTATCTGGTACCCCTATTTCTACTTCTAGCTTGTCTAGTCTTCCTATAAGGAAGGCAGGATATCCAGGTGCCATAGTTTCTCCTACTTCTGATATTTGTTTTATTATTGTTCCATTTATAGGACTTTTTAGTACTGTATCATTTAACTGAGACTGTGCTAAGTCTAAAGCCGCTCCTGCTTGTTTAAGCTGTGATACTGCTGTATTCCTAGCATCTAGTGCTTCTTGATATTTGTTCTCTATGACTACCAGGCTTACTTCTAGCTCTTCTACTGTCTTTGTAGATACTGCGCCCTTTTCATGTAGTCTTTTTACTCTTTCTAGCTGTGTATTTACATAGTCTAGATTAGCTTTAGCTTGATTTACTGCTGAGTCTATCTTACTTTTTAACTCCATATCAAGTGATTCATATTGTGATTGTGCTGCCATTACTCCTAGTTCATACTCATGAGAACCTAAATTCATTAGAGTTTGACCTTCTGATATGTTATCTCCTTCTTTTACATATATGTTTTCTACTACTCCTGCTACTTTAAATCCTTGCTTGATCGATTGAGCTGGTTTGACGTTACCACTCATTTCCAAGTCTTTAGAGTATTCTTCAGTTTTTGCTTCCATTATAGTAACTGGTTTGTCTACATCTTCCTCTACTTCTTCCTCTGCTTTACAAGCAGATAATAAACCTGTCAATACTAATATTAGTATAAGAAATTTAAATTTCTTTGTTTTTCTTAATTTCATGCTGTTTCCCCCTATTTATATGTCCTTGATATATTTTAGTAAATAAAGTTTCCTGTATTATTTAGATATTGCATACGACCTAGGTTATATGCATAGGTTATTTTTACAACATTTTCTTCTATTTCTGCTAATTTTTCTTCTGCTGCTAAGACTTCTAGTATTGTTCCTGCTGAGTCTTCTAGGTTCAAGTTTTTAAGTAAACTTGTTTCTACTCCAAATCCTTCTTTGTATTTTAACTCTGCTATCTCCAAGTTGCCTTGTGCTTCTTCTATCATTTGTTTTGTTGCTTCTAGCATATAGGCTACTGTATTTACATTGTTGTATGATTGACGTATTGAATTTTCTACTTCTAGTTTTGCTTGTTCAAAGCCTACTGCAGATTTTTCTTTCAATATTTCTGCTTCTTTATATTGGAATGTATTGGAAGGATATTTTTTCTTTGTTTCGTTAAAGTTTGTATTGTATATAACTACTTCTCCTACAGTTTTCTTGATTTCCAATCTTTCTTTCATTCCATTGATTAATCCTTCTTCTAAATTAAAGTTTTCTATTTCTTCTACTAAGGCATCTGTTAGGACTAACTCTTTATCAAATCCTACGTTTAAACTTTTCTTTAATTCAATAATAGCATTTTCTAAATCTCCCTTTGCCTTTTCATATTGAATCTTTGTTGATTTATAATACATACTTGCTACTAGCATATCATCTTTTGCTTTTAAGCCTTCTTTATAACTTGCTGTGGCAAATTCATATTGAGTTTTGCCTCTTTCCATTGCTTTTTCCTTTACTCCTAGCATTTGCTTTGCCTGCAATACATCATAATAATTTTTTTTGATTAATAAGGCTATGCTATTTTTATAAATATCAAAAGATGCTTGAGTCACTTCAAAACTAACATCTGACATTAAATTTAAAACATCTGTTGTTGAATCTAAGGTCAATGAATCTAAACTTGCAAAATCTAATTCACTTGATATACTTCCTCCTGCTTCTTGAAGTGCGTTTAGTATCCTAAAGTTCCCACTATCTAGCTGGTCCTTTGATGAGCGCAATGAATCCTCTATACCCTTAGTTATGCTGCCTTGTACTTCTGTAGGCAAACTATCAATTTTAGTACCTGCTGGTATTTTCGTTCCATCACCTAGTGATATATCTGTGGGAACCATACCTTCTTTAAATGCACTTTCTGCTTGACTTATTTGATCTTTTGCATCTCTTAGATCCTTGTCCCCTCTTTTTAACTTTTTTGTAGAATAATGAGACCTATCTTTAGTTAAGTCTGCTAATTTTATTTGTACTTCTATTTGATCTAAGGCTACACTGTTTTCTATCCCTATTTCTGCTGCTTCTTCTACTGTCAATTTCAATACATTGCTTTCTTCAGCAAAAGCTCCTATGCTTGAGCCAAATATCAATGTTGTTAAAAGAGTTAAGCTTGTTATTTTTCTTAGTCTTTTCATTTTAAATCTCCTTCCCCTATATTTGATTTTGTTTTTCTATTCTGATGATTCCTTGTTGCAATTTGTTTAATAGCTTTATCAATTCTTTGTTTTCTTGGTAAGTCAATGTGCCCATTAGATTTTGAGACCATACTATATAGTCTTCTACTATTTCTTCTACACATTTTATACCTTTTTTTGTTATCTTTACTACTATTTTTCTTCTATCTTCTATACTCCTCACCCTTTTTACATATGCCTCTTCTTCTAACCTATCTACTAGGCCTGTTATGTTGGCATTTGATAATAGCATCCTATCTCCTATTTGAGACATATAGATTTCTTCATTTTCAGATCTATATAAAATAACTAAAACATTAAACTTTGCATTAGAAAAATCATATATCTGGAAAAATCTATCATATACTTCTTCTAACATATCTTTTGTTTTTAGAAGCTCTATTGTAGTCTTACTTGCTATATCTTCTATCCATCCATAACTCTCTGATAATTTTTCTAATCTCTCCAAATCTTCACTCCTATCTATTTTAGACAACTATTTAAGTATAGCCCATTTTCATATATATGTAAATAGTCAATACATATATATTTAACATGTTAACTATTTTATTGTAATAATCTTTTGTGAACTGAATGTTAACTTTTATATTTAAATACGGATATATAAAAATAAGTATCAAAAATGGTGCCTGGCACCATTTTTGATACTTATTTGATATTTATTGGATACTATTATACTAATTTTCTGTTTACCATTTCTGTAACTACGAATGTTGCTACGTCTTCTGCATATGATCCTGGACCAAATCCTGCATCATATCCTAATTCTTTAGCTAGTTCGTGGCTTATTCTTGGTCCACCACAAGTTAGTACTACTTTGTCTCTCAATCCTTCTGCTTCTAGTAATTCTACTAGTTCTGTAAGGTTTGGTATGTGTACGTCTTTTTGTGTAACTACTTGAGATACTAGTATAGCATCTGCATTTAATTCTATAGCTTTAGCTACCATTTCTTCGTTTGGAACTTGTGAGCCTAGGTTATAAGCTTCTATTCCGTCATATCTTTCTAGTCCAAAATGTCCTGCAAAGCCTTTCATGTTCATTATAGCATCTATACCTACTGTATGAGCGTCAGTTCCTGTACAAGCTCCTACTATAACTACATTTCTTTTTATATTGTCTTCTATATATTCTTCTATTTGTGGTTTAGTCAAAACATCTATTTCTACTTTTGGTACTTCGATTGTTGTAAAGTCTATTGTATGAACAGTTTTACCATATACTATTAAATAAGTATATCCTATACCTAAGTCTTTTGAATAAACTACTGCTGGTTCTTTGAAACCCATTTTTTTTGCTAATAATCTAGCTGCTTCAGATGCTTCTTCACCTGCTGGTACTGGAAGTGTAAATCCCATTTGAACCATTCCATCATTTAATGTATCACCATAAGGTTTTACCATTGTTAAATCTACTTGTTCTATTTCATCTTTTATATTCTCAATCATTATTTATTAGCACCTCCAAGCATTAATTCTATAAATGGATTAAAGTGTCCTGGATCTTTCTTAGCTACTCCATCTAAACCCTTTCCACCTGTACGAGCTCTTTTTACTCCACCAAATTTTCCTTCTTCTATTGTATGGAATAATCCGTCTTTTTCTATTTGAGTTAAAAGTTTTTCTCCATTCTTCAAAACTTCATGTGCTCTTTGTTGGATTATACCGTCTTTTTTAAATTCTATTTCATTTCCTAAATCTTTTGCATTAGAGAATATATATTCAGCATTTTCTATTGAAAGATATCTGTCATGTAAGTGAGGTGTATGAATTGCCTCAGTTAACATTCCTAATAATTGGATACCTTGATTTGTCATTATAGATACCATGTTGAATAAAGCGTTTTGTACATGTCCTTTAAATATGTTACCTGTCATAAATTTAGTTGGTGGCATGTATTTCAATGGTGCTTTAGGGAATATTTCTCTTGCCATTTGTGCTTGTGCTAATTCTAATAGGAATCCATTTTCTAGAGTTGGTTCCATTTCAAATGCATGTCCTAGACCCATTTGCTCTTCTGGTATTCCTGCTTTCAATGCAAATTGCTCGTTGATGAATTGAGAAGCTAATACTGTATGTGCTGCTTCTACTGCGTCATCTGTTGTAAGGTAGTTATCTTCTCCAGTGTTTATGATTATACCTGCAAAACCATTGATTATTCTTGAGAAGTATTGGTCTACTAGAGTTCTCTGCATGTTGATATCTCTAAATAGTATTCCGTATAGAGCGTCATTTAACATCATGTCTAGTCTTTCTACTGCTCCCATTGCTGCTATTTCTGGCATACAAAGTCCTGAACAATAGTTACATAGTCTGATATATTTTCCTCTTTTTTCTCCTACTTCGTCTAGTGCTGCTCTCATTAGACGGAAGTTTTCTTGAGTTGCATATGTTCCACCGAAACCTTCTTTAGTTGGTCCATAAGGTACATAGTCAAGTAAAGACTGTCCTGTAGTTCTGATAACTGCAACAACATCTGCTCCTTGCATTCCTGCTGCTCTTGCTTGAGCTATATCTTCATATATATTTCCTGTAGCAACGATTACATATAACCAAGGTTTTCCACCTTCGCCTAATGTTTCAACGTATTTTTCTCTTTCTTTTCTTTTATCTGAGATTTTTTCTACAGTTTTATTTGCTATTTCATAGATTGTTTCTTTTATTTTTTCTTCATCTTTTGCTGGCAATCTTGTTATATCAATTTCACCTGCTGATATTTTTTCTGAGATTTCTTGAGGTGTAAGTCCTGTATTAAGAATTGCATTTCCTACCCAGTAAGCTGCACCTCTTGCAAGTCCGCCACCTTCTATTATATTGTCTACTAAGATATTTGGAAGTGGTGTTCCTATTTCGTCTACTCCGTCTACTCCTAGTAGTCTAACTACTGTTCTTTCTGTAGAAGCTGTAGTATGATCGTCTATAAACTTTTGTACGTCTTCAGCTATATTTTTAGCTGCATTTCTTGAGCTATCTATAAGCTTTTGGTCAAGATTTAATTTACTCAAATTTATCACTCCTTTTTCAATTGTTAATTATAAAATAGATCCTTCACTTCGTTTAGATGACAAACAGTCTTGTCATTCTAGTGTATCAATTGGGGGTCTATTATTTCTGTGTTATCAAGTATTCCTCTGCTCTTCTTAGGACTTCGTCATCTAATCCCATTATTTTTGCTATATTTAAAGCATCCTTAGGGACTTGTGTGTCTTTTTCAACTTTTCTAAGACGATAATCCATGTATTTGTTTACTATTTCCATCTTTTGATCTGCATCAAAATTTTCTGCTAAGTCTGCTAAATTTACTTGTGACAATCCCATTACTTGAAGATGGGCTACTTCATCCATGTCTGCTACATTATCATAGTGAGTAGTTAGTAGGGTAATAGAATCCCTTTCTCTTAAGAAAGATACAATTGCCTTTGATATGGCATATCCTTCTTCAGGATTAGTTCCCCTTGCTAATTCATCTATTAATATAATGCCCCTATTGTCTGCTTTTACTAAAGATTCTTGTACTGTTTTTATTTCTCCTCCAAAGGTAGATAGTCCTGAGTCTGTTGACTGCATATCTCCTATGGACGATTTTATAAAATTACTTAATCCTAGGCTCATTTCTTTTGCTGGTACAAACAATCCATATTGTGCCATAGCTGAAAGAAGTCCTACTAGTTTTAAGCTAATAGTTTTACCACCCATGTTTGCACCGGTTATACAGGTTACTCCTGTTTTTAGGTCTATGGATATGGGCGTAAATTCCAGTTCTTTTTTCTTTAGAAAGTCTGCTACTTTTGGATGTATGCCTTCTACTATTTCCAATCTATGTTGGTCTAATATTTCCGGCTCTATTCCATTTATATCTATGGCATATTTTGTCTTTCCTATAAGTAGGTCTAGTCTACCTATATTTGCCATATTTCTAAATAAGGGTTTTTTCCTCTTATTGATTTCCTTAGACAAGTTTTCTCTGATTAAAAGTTCTTCTTTTTCTTCTTTGTCTTTTAATACTGTTACTTGCTTTTCCATGTCTACCATTTCTTCTGTTGGTTTAATGGAGAATTTCACATTCATGTAGGTTTCTGATACATAAACTAAAGCAGGATATTCTTTTACTGTTTGTAATAGATCCTTTTTATCTTTTTGTACCACTACTGTTGAATCTGGTCTAAGGTCTAGATTTAAATCTTCTTTTATTTTAACTTTTAATGCTTTTTTATTTCTTCTTATCTCTTTATCTAATTCTCTCTTTTTCTTTCTTATTTCTCTTAATTCCTCTGAATAGGAATCATATATATAAAATGTAGATATTCCTGTGTTTTCTGGATCTAACTCTTCTTCTAATTTCTCTATAGGCTTTATTTCTGTATCAGAAAATACTGGAATATTATACTTTTCTATTATAAGTTTTAAATCTCTAATTAAAAAAAGAAAGCTTTTGATTTCAAATAATTCTACCTCCGTAAGAATGAATCCTTCCATAGCCCTTTTTACAGAAGTTCTAAGATCCTTTACATGGGCAAAAATATTGTCAAACTCTCTTCTTATATCTTGATTTCTTATTAAGTTTATGAAGCTATCTATTTTGTCTAGTTCTTCTCTTAACTCCTGCTCTTGTCCCAGGGCATAAGCTTTTAATCTATTTTTATACATTTTTCCATAAGGGGTAAGAGTGGATATCTGATTCAGTACATATTGAAAATCTAAAGACTCTTTTGTGTTTATATCCATGAAATCCAAGTTATTCACCACCTAATACTAGATCTTTTATAGGTACATTTTTTATATAAGTTCTCATTTTTGATTGAAATTCTTCTGGTTGGAAATAATAGCCTTCTGGAGCATAGGGATTCAACGTGATTGCTATTAAGTTTATTTTGTCTAATACTTTTATATTTATTCCCTGTCTCATAAATTTCAACCATTCCTTAGGTTGTATAAATATTTTCGTTCCGTCTCTGATTATTATTTCTATATCTTTGTACTTTCTTGTTGTTCTAGTTAAATCTTCTAATGTTTTACGAACTAAGGATCCAGGTATTACTAAGTACTTTGAATTTTGTTTTATATGTTCACCCATTATATGTCCAGCATTTAATGCTGTTTTTAATGGAATTATGTCTATTTTATTTTCATCATCAATTACTGCTATTTCATTGTTATCCATCAATTTTCTGGATATATCCCTTATCTCTTGATTCTCTATTTCTGGAAGTCCTAGAGTATTTACTACGTGTTGTGTTTCTTCTATCACTTTATTCATATCTCTAGATACTACTGCTCCTGTGGATAGTATAGTAGCTTCTGATATTGTAGGGGCTGCTTGGGATAACCTATCCAAGGCTCCATCTATAATTGTAAATCCAGCTCCCAATTCTAACATCATATTACACACTGCTTTTATTTCAGACAAAAGTTGAGGACCAGCAATTTGAACATAGCCTCCATCCTTTACCCTGCCTATTACTATTTCTCCCAAAGGAGTTCTGTATTCAGTTACTTTCAATATCTCTATATTGGCATCTCCTAAATCAATCATCTTTGTAGCTGTTGCTATAAGAGTTCCCTCTTCTGCATATATCATTGGTTTTTCTGTATCTGTTACTACATCTAGAGATTCTCCATCTCTACCAATGGAAGTTATTCCGATAGAAATACCTTCATCATATGCTCCACTTATTAAATGGTTTAAAGCTACAGTTTTTCCACTGTTTTTAGACATGCCTACTATTGAAATTGTTTTATACTTCCCATTTATTAACTGAATCATCTTGTGCTCCTTTCAGTTGCATTTTTGAATTTTTAATTGTGATTTTTAATTAAAAGATTAAAACCCAAGATTCTCCGGCAAACTATCCCCTATATAACTTCAAAGGATAGATGACGAAGAATCTCTTTAGGTTTTAAAATTTCATTCACAAGTCAATATTCAACATTCATAACTGGAATAAATAAATTTATCCCTAATTGTTTCTATTTATTTACTATTTTTTATTTCTTTCTCTTCTTTCTAGATAGCTTGGTTCTAAGAATCTTACATCTTCACCTTCCATTAATTTTGCTACTCCTGACATTAATGGCTCTTTTTCTCCCTGACATACTGGGCATTGGCATTCTTGTTCTTCTTCTTCGTTTATCTTTGGTTCCATATATGTCGTAATAATACCTTCATAGTTTCTAAGAACTACTTTTGAAGGTGATTGAGAGATTAGATATTGTGGCATAACTGGAGTTTTTCCTCCTCCACCAGGTGCGTCAACTACAAATGTAGGTACTGCATATCCTGA
>CAZMMV010000045.1:0-13968 GCA_964567475.1 uncultured Tissierellaceae bacterium
CTATATATCAATATATTGTATCTTATTGTATTTTTCTGATAAAATAGAATTGATTCAAATATCATATTAAATAGAAAATTATTTCAAAATGACAGGGTTAGGTGATGTTATGCGAAAAAATAAGGCTATTCTTATATCGTCTATAGCCGTAGGTGTATCTTCTCTTTTATATATTGATTTTTACATAGAAAATTTTAAATTTTCCTTTGCAGGGGTTATATTTCCACTGTTATTATTTATGTATTATGAGTTTCATCCTGTAATATTTGGAATTTTATCAGGTACTTTATTAATTTTTTTTAGATTTATGTTTTATGGACTTTTTCAAGGGGTATTTCTTAAAAATATTCCTTGCCTTATACCAGAAAGTATTTTTTATATAGTTTATGGTATCTTATTTTTTTGTATTAAGAAAAACAGTAAACTAATAACTCAGAATAGGATGTTTATAATAGCTTTAGTAAGTGATATTTTATCAAATATAGTAGAAAGTTATATTAGAATAGGCAATACTTTATTTGATTCAGGTTGTGAAATGATAAAAGTGTTTTTTTTAGTAGCTTTATTAAGGGCTAGTTTAGTATGGCTAATTATAATGGCATATAAATATTATAAGTTATTTTTAGTAAAAGAAGAGCATGATAAAAGATATAAAAATTTATTAAAATTAATATCTCAATTAAAAACTGAAGTCTATTGGATGGAGAAAAATATGGTTCATATTGAAGAGGTAATGTCAAATGCCTATGAATTATATTATGATATTAATGAAAATCAGAATAGGGATCGTTGGGGAACGGTGGCTTTGGAAATAGCTAAAGATGTTCATGAAATAAAAAAACAATATGGCTTAGTTATAAAAGGTATGGAGAGTATAATGGTAGATAAATTAAATAATACAGGCATGTATTATTTAGATCTTATGACTATACTAGTAGAAAGTTTGGAAAGAGAAATCAAAAGTCAAGGAAAAGACATCTTTATTAAATATTCTTTAGAAAAAAATTTTTATACAGAAAGACATTATTATCTTATGTCTATTTTAAGAAATATTGGAATAAATGCTATTGACTCTATTGAGAATAATGGAAATATAACCATATCTCATACTATGGAAAAAGATAGGCATAAATTTATAGTTGAGGATTGTGGATGTGGTATTAGTGATGAAGACTTACCTTATATATTTTCTCCGGGCTATTCAACTAAGATAGACTATGCAACAGGAGAAATTAGTAGAGGATTGGGTTTAACTCTTATAGAAAAACTTATTAAAGATGATTTAAAAGGTGATATATTTATAAAATCAAAAGTTGGTATGGGGAGTAGCTTTATTATATCTATTCCAGTTAATGAATTGGAGGGTGATAAATAGATGAAGATCTTTATATTAGATGATGATATAAATGTTATACGTATATTAAGAAAAATAATTAACGATAAAGAGTTGGGAGTTATAGTAGGAGAAGAAAAAGATGGGAAAAAGGGAATAGAAGAAATTAGAAATACTTCTCCTGATATAGTTTTAATAGATTTGTTGATGCCACAAATAGATGGATTAAAAGTTATTAAGAAACTTAAAGAAGAAAATTTAAATATAGAATTTATAATGATATCACAAGTGTTTTCAAAAAAGATTGTTGAAAAGGCTTATAAATCTGGTGTGGAGTATTATATATATAAACCAATAAATGCAATAGAAATTGAAATGATAATCAGAAAGGTAACAGAAAGAATTGAGATAAACAGAACTATTTTAAAAATGCAAGAGATATTTAATAATAAACCTGAAAACAAAATATTAAAGTTGGAAAAGCAATATGAACAGTGCATCAACAATAAGCTAATAGAATTAGGAATTATTAGTGAAAAGGGTAGTAGTGATATAATAAAAATTGCTCAATACATAATAAATAATAATATAGATTCAAACGATATAACTATTCGAGGCTTATGTGAACAATTTACTGATAATCCAAAATCAATGGAACAAAGAATGAGGAGAGCGATTTCTATATCTATGACAAATATTGCAAATTTAGGTATTGAAGACTATATGAATGAAATATTCTTGAAGTATTCTAATAGTTTATTTGATTTTGAACAAATTCGTAGAGAAATGGAATATATAAGGGGAAAAGTTGATAGAGGAGGATCATCTAATATAAAAAAATTCTTAGTAGGCTTGGTTACATCTTGTGAATATTTAGACAATTGAAAATTTTCTTGTACTTCTTGAGGTTTTTTGAGGTCCATACTATATACTTACATTAAATAGATAAGGAGGTATATATTTATGGATTTTTTTATTAGTCTTAACAAGAGTGTCAATAATTTTGTTTGGGGACCGGTAATGATGGTTTTATTAGTAGGTACCGGTATATATTTAACTGTTCGTACTAACTTTATGCCTTTTAGAAAGTTAGGATATGTTTTGAAAAGTACATTATTTAAGATGTTTGATAAAGAGCAGGTTGGGGAAGGGCAAGTTACATCTTTCCAAGCTGTTGCAACTGCTTTAGCTGCTACAGTAGGTACAGGAAATATTGCTGGGGTTGCTACAGCTATAGCTATTGGGGGACCAGGTGCTATATTTTGGATGTGGCTTTCAGCTTTATTTGGAATGGCAACAAAGTTTGCAGAGGTTGTACTAAGTATTGAGTATAGAGAGAAAACAGATGATGGAAGATTTCTAGGTGGTCCTATGTATTATATTTCTAAAGGACTTAATGCAAAATGGTTAGCTTATATATTTGCAGGATTTGCATCTATTGCAGCTTTTGGTATTGGAAATATGCTTCAATCTAATTCTGTTGCTGCATCTTTAAAGGTTAGCTTTGGAATTAACGAATGGGTTACCGGAATTGTTATAGCAGTATTAGCTGCTTTAGTTATGTTTGGTGGACTTAAAAGAATTGTTACTGTAACGTCCACATTAGTACCAATAATGGCTGCATTTTATATTTTAGGTGGATTATTTGTATTGATTAGGAATGCAGCTCATATTCCAGAAGCCTTTGGATTGATATTTAGTAGTGCTTTTTCAGGTACAGCTGCAGCAGGAGGATTTGTAGGTTCTACTATGCAAATGGCAGCAAGATCAGGAATAGCACGGGGAATATTTTCAAATGAAGCAGGTCTTGGTAGTGCTCCTATAGCTCATGCGGCTGCAACTACAGATCACCCTGTACGTCAAGGATTATGGGGAATTTTTGAAGTATTTATGGATACTGGTGTTATATGTACTATGACAGCATTATCAATTATGGTAACAGGTGTTTGGAACACTGGAGAGACTGGTTCTGCTTTGACTACAATGGCATTTGAACAGTCAATACCTGTAGTTGGTGGATATGTTATTTCTATAGGAATATTGTTATTTGCTTTTTCAACCTTGTTAAGCTGGTCATATTATGGAGAACGTTCTGCAGAGTTTATATTTGGACCAAAGGTAATTCTTCCTTATAGGATTATTTGGATACCATTCTTAGTTATAGGTGCAATAGGTGGGCTAGAAGAACTTTGGGATATTGCAGATACATTAAATGGACTTATGGCCATTCCAAACTTAATAGGAATTTTAGGACTAAGTGGAGTTGTTTTTAGATTAACTAAAGAATTTTTCTCAACAAAATATGTTGAGGAATTGGAAGACTAGAATATAAAATTAAAGATAGAATTACAATATGGATTTAAAGAAGTATTGATAAATATATAAATATAATAGTAAATAGCCTGATGGATTGCCCATCAGGCTATTTATGAATATTGATGTTGTATAGGGGATTGGTATTATAAGCCTATAGATTAGATTGTAAATTTATATAGGATAACATATAATAGTTTATATTATATTTATTTTTACTTAAAAAGGGTAATGATATATACGAGGTGAAATAATATGAATAAGAAATATAAAAAACCAAGCAAAGAAGAACTTAAGGAAAAATTAAATCCTATAGCATATAATGTAACTCAAGAAAATGCTACTGAACCACCATTTTCTCATGAGTATGATAGTTTGTTTGAAGAGGGTATATATGTGGATATAGTTAGTGGAGAAGTTTTATTTTCTTCTAATGATAAATTTGATGCAGGATGTGGTTGGCCTAGTTTTACAAAACCCTTAGATAAAGAAACTATAGTTGAAAAAAAAGATATGAGCCATGGGATGATAAGGATAGAAGTAAGAAGCAATGAAGGTGATTCTCATCTGGGTCATGTATTTAATGATGGACCAAAAGACCAGGGCGGTCTTAGATATTGTATCAATGGAACTTCTCTAAGATTTATAAAAAAGGAAGATATGGAGAAAGAAGGTTATGGAGAGTTTTTAAATTTATTTTAGGGGAGGGAAATAATGAAGTTTATAAAAGTTAAAGCATACATGATAGCAAAGAAAATGAAACATAATAGAAGAGAATTGATAATATCTCAAAAAGGTAAATACTTAATAATGATTTTATATATATCAATTATTTTATTGTCTTCTCTTTTATTTAATACACCTATTGAAATAATAATGGGAATGAAAAAGATTGTTTTATCACCTAGTATACTTTTAACAGATTATATGGAACTTGCTAATATAGGAGCAGCCTTATTTAATAGTGGATTAATAATGTTAATTGCCATGGGAATTGCAAAACTTAATAATGTACATATGAGTGGTCCTATTGTAGCCACAATATTTACTATAGGTGGGTTTGGATTATTTGGCAAGAATGTTTATAATATATGGTCCATATTTCTTGGTGTCTATTTATTTTCATTAACACAGACAGATGATTTTAATAGATATATTGTAATTGCATTTTTTGGTACAGCTCTTGGACCTTTAGTTAGTCAAATTAGTTTTGGATTTGACTTTAGTCCCTTAGTAGGTATTATTTTAGGTAATTTAGCTGGTATATTGGGAGGGCTAGTTTTACCTGCCTTGGCCAATCATTTTGTTAGTTTTCATCAGGGGTTTAACCTTTATAATGTAGGATTTACTGCAGGTATTATAGGTACATTTTTTATGTCTATGCTTAGGGCTTTTGGATTTGAAAACAATTCTACTGTAATATTATCTCAAGGAAATAATCGAATATTAGGAATCTATTTTGGTATATTTTTTGCATCTATGATTATAGTTGGATGGATATTAAACGGAAGAAATATTAAAAGGTATAAAAGATTGATTGCTAGTTCAGGAAGGCTAGTATCAGATTTTATAACTATGTATGGATTTGGCTTAAGTCTTATAAATATGGGTATATTGGGAGTAGGAGCAATTTTATATATAATGCTAGTTAAGGGACAATTAAATGGAGTTACTATGGGTGCAGTTTTTACTGTAGTTGGATTTGGTGCTTTTGGAAAGCATATAAGAAATACTATTCCTATAGTTATTGGGGTATATCTTGCGTCATTGCTTAAGGTATGGGATACTAACTCTGTAAGTATAATTTTAGCAGCATTGTTTGGAACTACGTTAGCTCCTATTTCGGGAACTTTTGGTTGGAAATTTGGAATTTTAGCAGGATTTTTACATTGTTCTGTGGTTATGAATATAGGATATTTACATGGTGGAATGAATTTATACAATAATGGTTTTGCTGGTGGCCTGGTTGCTGCTGTATTAGTCCCTATAATTGAAAGTTTTAGAAAGGAAAATGATTATGAAATATGAAAGAGAAAAATTAATAAAAATTATGAATGAATTAGTTAATTTTTGCCTTAGGATTAATATGAAAGATCTTGATATTAACTTTAGTTCCCATGATAATATAGGACAAATTACTGTAGAAGGTTATTGTAGCAATCCACCTCTAGAGAGATTGAAAGACTTAGAATATATTTTAAATTCACCTAGACAAGAAGAACTTGAAGAATATTATTGGAATTTAGTAGGGGATGGTCATGGACATCAGGAGCTAGAAATGGTAGGTACACTGGTAGATGCTGGTAGTATAGGCTATGAGGATAATATTTTAAAGATATCAATTTCTAGAAATCAAAAACATTAAATAAAGCATAAGGAATTATTGAATATTAATAAAAATAGGAGGATTAAATTAACTCCTGTTTTTTATTGCAATTTTTCTTAAAAGATTGTCTATAGTAGCTGAATTTATGATAAAATAAGGCTCGAAGGATAATATATAAAATTAAAAGCTAATCTCATTTTTAAGGAGTGAAATAATAATGAAAAATAAAGCAGTAGTTTTAGGAGTTAATTATTATATTGGTCTTAGTATTATTAGATGTTTAGGAATACATGGTATACCAGTTGTGGCAGTGGATTATGAAGAAAAAGGTGCTTACGGATTTTCTTCTAAATATTTATCTGAAAAGATAATAGGACCAAACTGTAAGACTGATCCAGAGGGACTTTTAAATTTATTGGTAGAGTATGGTAAGAAACAGGAAAAGCCACCAGTTTTGTTTCCTTCTGCTGACGGTTATGTTGAGTTTATAGACAAGTATCTACATATATTAAAAAAATATTATTTAATTAATCAGCTAGAACAAGGTTTGTTTACTGAGGTTGTAAACAAGGAAACACTACATTTATTAGCAAAAAAATATGGTATGCCTGTACCTGAAACTTTAGAAGTTGATGAAGAAAATTTCGAAGAAAAAGTAAGGGAAAAGATTAAATTTCCTTGTTTAGTAAAACCTACAGACTCTCCTTCTTTTGTATCTCATTTTAGAAAGAAATTATTTGAAGTGGCAAATATGGAAGAATTAAAAGATGCTATAAATCAATCAAAGGATGCAGGTTTAGGGGTAATAGTTCAAAGGATTATTCCAGGTTTTGATGATCATATGTATACTTTTGATGCATATATAAATCAAGAAGGAAAAGTGAGTCATTGGATGACTTGTCAAAAGTTAAGACAATTTCCTATAAATTATGGAGCTTCTGTATATACTATACAGAGAAATGTTCCTGAATTATATGATATAGGAAGTAAGTTTTTAGAAGATATAGGTTTTAAAGGATTTGCAGAAATAGAATTTAAAAAAGATGAAAATAGTGGACAATATTATATGATAGAGATAAATGCTAGAACAACAAATTTAAATAGTATGCTGTATAAAGCAGGGATAAATATGCCTTATCTTGCTTATAGTGAATTAACTGATACTTTGCCAAGTCCTTATGCCATAGAAAAGGATACAAATATAGCTTTTTGCTATGCATATGAGGACATATTAGCAATTAGAAATTATATAAAAACTGATCAATTGAAATTAAAAGATATTATAAAAACTTATAATAGACCTAAGGCTTATGCAATCTGGGATATAAAGGACATGAAGCCAGCTTTTGTATTTTTAGGAAGTAAAATAAAGAGAGTTTTTGAAAAAATATTTAAGATAAAATAGATTTATTTACAAGAGAGGAGACTTTTACATGATGTTATCTAAATTAGTAGAAAATATAGAAGGATCTAAGCTTTATAATGAAGAAGATATTCATATAAAGGGAATAGCTTATAATTCTAGGAAAGTTAAAGCTGGAGATTTATTTGTAGCTATAAAAGGTTATAAGACTGATGGAGATAAATTTATAGGTCAAGCTATAGAAAATGGAGCCATTGCAGTAGTTGTTGAAGAATATAAAAAGGAATATAATATTCCTCAAATAGAGGTAAGAAATTCAAGAAAAGCATTATCTAAGATAGCAAGTGTTTTTTTTAAAGATCCATCAAAGGATATGAAGGTTGTAGGGATTACAGCTACTAATGGAAAGACTTCAACTGCTTTTATGGCAAATGCTATTTTAGAAAAGAATAAACTTAAGACAGGGGTTATTGGAACTGTTTTTGTAAAATATGGAGATTATATGGAACCATCTATTTTAACTACTCCAGAATCTTTGGATTTACAAAATCATTTTTATAATATGAAAAGACAAAATGTAGATCATGCTGTAATAGAAGTATCTTCTTCTGCTTTAGAATTAAATAGGGTAGACAATGTTGACTTTGATATAGTTGCCTTTAATAACATAAGTAGAGAACATTTAGATGTACACGGTAGTTTTGAAGAATATTTTAATGTAAAGTCAAGATTAATTAAAAATTTAAAGAAGGATGGTTGGGCTATATTAAATTTAGATTGCCCCTATTCTTCATCTTTAGTAGATAAAACAGATGGAAATGTACTTACTTATGGAGTGAAAAATAAATCTGGAGATATATATATTGAGGATTTGGATTTATCCAGTGGTAGGGGAGAGTTTACTGTAGTTATTTCTAAGGATATTAAAATAGCTAATAAAATATATAAAGCTCAAAGCTTTAAAATAAAACTTCTTGTTCCAGGATATCACTCTGTTTATAATTCTATTGTGGCCATAGCTATATCTATTTTATCAGGAGTGCCTATAGAGACGATACAAGAAGGTATAGGAGAATTTAAAGGTGTAGAGCGTAGATTTGAATTTATTTATGATGATGAATTTAAGATAATAGATGATCATTTTGCCAATGTGGGTAATATAAATGTTACCTTAGAGACTTTGAGTATGATGGATTATAAAGATTTGTATTTGATTTATGCTATTAGAGGTAGTAGAGGAGTAACTACCAATAGGGAAAATGCAGAGACCATTGCTAAATGGGCTTCAAAATTAGAAATAGAAAAGATAATTGTAACTAAAAGTATTTCTCACGTTATGGACAAGGATAAGGTTTTAGATGAGGAAGTAAGTGTATTTAAAGAAGTAATGGATAGGGAAGGAATCGATGTTTATATGTATGATGAACTTTTTTATGCCATAAATTATGGACTATCTAAAACTAAGGCTGGAGATGTATTGTTATTAGCAGGATGTCAAGGTATGGATTATGGAGCTCAGATAGCTTTAGAAGGGATTTATAATTTAAGACCTGATTTAAATAAAAAGGATTTATTTAAATCTATTTCAAATAGAGTGGCAGGAATTGCTTAATTAATAAGTAAAGATTTTAGCACATAGGGGGAAATAAGATGAATGATAGAGTGATTGGTATAATTGGTGGCATGGGACCAGAAGCAACAGCAGATCTCTATATGAAGATAATTAAAGCAACAAAAGTAGAAAATGATCAGGATCATTTTAGAGTTATTATAGATAGTAACCCAAAGATTCCAGATAGAACAGAAGCAATATTGAGAAATGGAGAAAGTCCTGTAGAAACAATGATTCAAACAGGTAAAAATTTAGAAAAGCTTGGAGCAGATATATGCTGTATTCCTTGTATCACTGCCCATTACTTTATTGAAGAATTACAAAAAGAACTTTCTGTTAAAATAGTAAATGCTTTAGAGGAAGTTAATATATACTTAAAAGAGAATTATCCTAAGCTTGAAAATGTAGGAATTCTTGCAACAATGGGCAGCGTAAAAACAGAAATATTTAAAAAATATCTTCCTGATTTTAATATTATATATCCTAATGCAAAAACTCAAAGTGAAAAGGTTATGGAAGCCATATATGGATGTGAAGGTATTAAAAGGGGCTACTTAGAAGGGAAACCTTTAAATTATCTAAGGGAAGCTTCAAATGAATTGATAGATAAAGGAGCAGATGTTATTATAGGAGGCTGCACAGAGATTACATTAGCATTAAAAGCTGAGCATATAAATAAACCTTTGATTGATCCTATGAATATAGTGGCTAAAAGAGTTGTAAGATAAAATGGCAAATATAATCAGCTTATCAGTTAGAAATTTAGTGGAGTTTGTTCTTAGAAGTGGAGACATAGATAATAGCTTTAGGTCTATGTCTAGGGCTTTAGAGGGGACTAAGGCGCATCAAAAAGTACAAAACTCTTATGGTTCTGAATATAGGCCAGAGGTTACTTTGAGACATAGTGTTTATTATGATGATTTTACCATAGAATTGCAGGGTAGGGCTGATGGTATATTGACTTTATCAGAAGAGATAACTATAGATGAAATAAAGAGTACCACTAAAGATTTAGATGAAATAGAAGATGATAATGAACTTCATTGGGCTCAAGCAAAGTGTTATGGCTATATTTATTGTGTACAAGAAGATTTAGAATCTATTTATATACAAATTACATATTTTCATTTAGAATCAGAAGAAAAAAGGATATTTAAAAGAGAATATACTAGGGATGATCTAGAAAATTACTTTTATAAACTAACAGATGACTATATAGAATGGGCCAGTACTACATTTTATTGGGGAGAGACCAGAGATAAATCTATATTGGATTTATCTTTTCCTTTTTCAAGCTATAGAAAAGGGCAAAGGGAATTAGCTGTAGCTGCTTATAAAACTATAAAAGAAGCTAAAAAGTTATTTGCCAAGGCTCCTACTGGTATAGGTAAAACTATATCTACTTTATTTCCGGCTATAAAAGCTTTAGGTGAAGGGCAAGCTAGAAAAATATTTTATTTAACAGCAAAGACGATAACAAGGGAAGCTCCTGTAAATTCTATGGAGATGATGATAAAAGATGGTTTAAGAATTAAGACTATAGTAATTACAGCTAAAGATAAGATCTGCTTAAATGAAGAAACTAAGTGTAATCCTAGAGATTGTAGTTATGCTAAGGGGCATTTTGATAGGGTCAATGATGCTATAATGGATATATTTGAAAATGAGGATTTAATAACTAGAGAAGTGGCAATAAAATATGCAGAAAGCCACCATGTCTGTCCCTTTGAATTTGTTCTTGATGTAAGTCTTTGGGCTGATGTGATTATAGGAGATTATAATTATGTATTTGATCCACAAGTTTATTTGAAGAGGTTTTTTGAAGGAATGGCTGAAGATTATATTTTTTTAATAGATGAAGCTCACAACTTAGTAGATAGATCTAGAGAAATGTTTTCTGCTGAAATAAATAAAAATAGTTTTTTAGAATTAAGAGATATATTTAAAGAAAAATATCTTAAGATATATAATAGTTTAAATAAATGTAAGGATAGTATGAATATAATAAAAGAAAAATTAGCTATAGAAAAGGAGTATTACCAAAGAGAAGAAATTACAGAAATATATTATCCTATAAAAAGGTTAATAACACTTCTAGAACCATGGTTAGTAGAAGAAAAAAAGCATAAGGATTATGAGGATGTTTTAGAGCTTTATTTTGCTCTGATTACTTTTATTAAGATTTCTGATTTTTATGATGAACATTATGTAGTTTATATTAGAGAAGAATATGATGACTTAATATTAAAATTATATTGTGTAGATTCATCTTATTTATTAAAGGAAGCTATGGCTAGGGGTAAAAGTAGTATACTTTTTTCTGCGACTCTATCACCTATTGATTATTATATGGATTTATTAGGGGCAGGGAAGAAGGATTATAATATAAGACTTAGTTCACCTTTTCCTAGTAAAAATCTTTGTATTATGCTGGGAGATAATATTTCCACTAAATATAGGGATAGAGAGAATACATATATAGATATTGTGAAATATATAGAAAGTTTTATAAAAGCTAAAAAAGGGAATTATTTTATATTTTTCCCTTCATATAGATATATGAATAGTATATATGAGTTATTAATCTATAGAAATAAGGATTTAAATATAATTATGCAAGAGCCCAACATGAGTGAATCAGAAAGAGAAGACTTTTTATCTTTATTTTATCGAGAGGAAGACCTTATTGCATTTGCTGTAATAGGGGGAATTTTTTCTGAAGGAATAGATTTAACAGGCGAAAAACTAATAGGAGCAGTAGTGGTAGGTGTAGGTCTTCCTCAGATTTGCTTTGAAAGAAATATAATAAAGGATTACTTTAATCACTATAAAGAAGAAGGATTTGAATATGCTTATACTTATCCAGGGATGAACAAGGTATTACAAGGGGCAGGTAGAGTAATCAGGAGTCCAGATGATAAAGGGGCTATACTTCTTATAGATGATAGATATAGAACGAGAAGATATAAATCCTTATTTCCAAGAGAATGGAAAAACTATAAGAGAATAAGAGATGAAAAAACTTTAAAAACTCAGTTGAAATATTTTTGGGAAAATAAATTGTAAGTAAATCATTATATTCGGGTATAGTAGTCTTAAGAGAAAATTATTAAAATATAGGAGGAATTTAAAATGAAAAAAGTAATTATTTATTCAACAACTACATGCCCTTGGTGCACAAAGGTAAAGGATTACCTAGACTCTAAGAGTGTTCCTTATGAGGATTATGATGTGGCTAAGGATCGTGACAAGGCAATTGAAATGGTAAACAAATCTGGTCAACAGGGAGTTCCTGTATTGGATATAGATGGAGATATAGTAGTAGGATTTGATCAAAATAAGATCAATGCACTTTTAAATCTATAAAAAGTTTAAATAAGAGGTATTACCTCTTATTTTTTTTGTGTAATATTGGTATAATAGCTTGAAAGGAGTTGGAGATATGGTTAAAAAAAGAGATATTATTGAATTTGAAATAAAAGAAGTAGGTTTTCCAAATAAGGGAAAAGCTAACTTTGAAGATAAAGAGATTAGATTTAAAGGTGGAATAGAAGGACAAAAGGTTCATGCAAGGGTAAGTAGAAAAAGAAAGGATTATATAGAGGTTAAGATTTTAGATGTATCAGAAAGATCTCCTATAGAAACAGAAGAGGGATGTCCTCATTTTGGAATTTGTGGAGGATGTACTTTTCAAAGTTTAACATATGAAAATGAATTAAAATTGAAAGAAAGTCAAATAAGAGAACTTTTTAAAAAACAGGAATTAGATATTAATATTTTAGGCATAGAGAGAAGTCCTATGGTAGAAGCCTATAGAAATAAGATGGAATTTACTTTTGGGGATGAGAGAAAGGATGGACCTTTAGCTTTAGGAATGCATAGGAAGGGAAGATTTTATGAGATAGTCAATGTTCCTTATTGTAATATAGTAGATAAAGATTTTACAAGTATTCTAGTAGGGCTATTAAACTATTTTGAAGAGAATAATAAGACTTACTATAGAAAGCAAAATCACAAAGGTTTCTTAAGACATCTAGTAGTGAGAAAAGCCTTGTCTACTGGTGAAATAATGGTAAATTTAGTAACTAGTAGTCAAGATGAATTGAATGAAGAAGAGCTTGTAAATATCTTAAAAGAAATTTCCATAGAAGGAGAAATAACTGGAATACTTCATACTACTAATGATGGATTAGGTGATACTGTAAAGGCTGATAAATTAGAAGTTTTATATGGTAGAGATTATATAATGGAAGAAATATTGGGACTCAAATTTAAAATATCTCCATTTTCGTTTTTTCAAACTAACACATTTGGAGCTGAGAGATTATATAATATAGTTAGAGAATTTGCAGGAGATATAGATGATAAGATAGTATTTGATCTATACTCAGGTACAGGAACTATAGCTCAAATAATGGCACCCCTTGCAAAAAAAGTAATAGCTATAGAGATAGTGGAGGAAGCAGTAAAAAAGGCAAAAGAAAACATGGAGTTAAATAATTTATCTAATATAGAATTTATAGCAGGAGATGTACTAGAGGCTGTAGATGAACTAGATGATAGACCAGATTTAATAGTTATAGATCCACCAAGAGATGGGATTCATCCAAAGGCAATAAATAAGATAATTGATTTTGATCCAGAAAGCTTTGTATATGTATCCTGTAATCCGGTAACACTTGTAAGGGATTTGAAGGTGTTTATGGAAAGAGGATATAAGGTAGAAAAGATGAAATTGATGGATATGTTTCCAAGGACTCCACATGTGGAGTGCATAGCGTTGATACAAAGGGAAATTTCGTAGAAATCCTGAGATTTAAGCTCTTTCATGACTATTTTGCCTTTGAAGAAGATGAGGCTAATTTCAAGAAAAAAGTACTGAAAAAGCATTTTAAAGTTTCGGTAGTGGTTGACCTAGTTAGTGGAGACACAAGAAAATAAGGACAGTTAAGAATCAGCAAGGAGAAAAATACTTGCTGATTTTTGCATTTATACTTTCAGACTTGTCAAAAGGACAAGTC